>JBDKHS010000191.1:0-7941 GCA_039797505.1 Pseudomonadota bacterium
AGCAGCTCCTGTTGAAAAAATCGACATCAACAAAGCCGATGCCAAGACTTTAGAAAAGACCTTGGACGGCATTGGTGCAAAGAAAGCCGAAGCGATTGTGAAATATCGCACAGACAAAGGCTCTTTCACCAAGGTTGAAGATTTGTTGAAAGTTGATGGTGTGGGCGAAGCTGCACTTAAGAAAAATATGGACAAGTTAATGGTGGTTGCACCTGCTGCAAAAGCCGCTGCACCTGCAACGACTCCCGCTGCAAAACCTGCTGCTACGCCTGCCGCTCCCGCAAAACCTGCTGAAGCTGCACATAAGTAAATCTCTACAGTAAGCGAGTGACTTAAAAAAGCCTCCTCAAAATTTAAACCTGAGGGGGCTTTTTTGTTGCCACACACTGAAAACGGCTTGTTAATGAATTGGAAACACAGATGAAAAAATATTTACTGATGAGTTTATTCGTTTGTCACAGCAGTGTATTCGCCCATGATGCTTGGATTGAAGCTGAGGCTGAAACGTACAGCGTACATTATGGACATGAGAAATCTGAAAAATATGCACCTGAAAAAATCAAAGAAATTCAAGTGATTGATAGTAATAATAAGCTGTTGCCGCATAAAACCACTGGCGAGGCTGGGCAAACGGTGAAAATTATTCCCGAAGGCAAACCCGCCTTATTCACCCTGAGTTTTGATAATGGTTTTTGGACAAAAAATCAGCAAGGCAAGTGGGAAAATAAGCCTAAATCACAGGTTAAAAAATCTATCGAATCTTCGCACGCGCTGAAATTCGGTAAAAGTATTGTGCTGTGGAATGAGTTTAGTAATAAGCCGCGCGGGCAACGTTTAGAAATTGTGCCCTTAAACAGCACTGCTCCCAAGGCAAATCAAGCCTTTGCTTTTCAAGTCTTTTATGAGGGTGAGGCTTTGAGCAAAGCCGTGATTATGCACAATGGCAAGGAAACCAAAATTGTCACGGACGCGCAGGGTAAAGCCAGTATAGTGCTCACACCAGGCAAGCAACGCCTTGGGGTTGAGCATAATCTCCCCTTGATTGCAGACAGCGAAGCGGACAGTTTAAGTTTGGAAGTGAACTTGTGGTTTATTGTGGAATGAGAGCTTTCTTAGGTTTGTTTCTGTGGCTTATCGCGCCCTTGGCTTCAGCCCATGCGCTACATATTTTCGCACTCACGGATGGACAACATTTATTGGGGCGAGCGTATTTTGGGGAAAATTTGCCCGCTGCGCGTGAAGAAGTGATGTTATATGGGGAACAAGCGCAATTGCTGGCAAAAACGCAAACCGATGATACAGGTCGTTTTGTGTTTGATATTCCCAAACGCCAAGACTACACCGTGATTATTGAAGGCATGGAAGGACATCATGCAGAATATCATCTTGCCGCCCAAGAAATTCCTGAAAACACTGTGTCAAACTTACCCACTGATAGCGCGGAATTACAAAACTTAATTAGCAAAGCAGTGCGCCAAGAAATTCAGCCCTTACGTGAACAAATAGATCGTTATACACTGCGAATTTATTGGCATGATGTCTTAGGTGGCATTGGCTATATTTTTGGTTTGGCGGGTTTAGTGTTTTATTTTCAGGCAAGACGCGCGCAGCGAAAAAATTGAAATCCTTAGGAATTACGCAGTCAAATCGATAATAATTTGATTTTAATGGAAATATGCTTGTGCAGCATAAAATACTCACAGCTTGTGAGTAAAAGTACTCGTGTTTCCACTGTGTAATTCCTAAATCCTTGCAGCTTTTTAATAAGTGGGATTTATTAATAGCTCTTTTTTATCCCGAACTCAGGTTATTTTAATAATTTGATGATACGTCCTAGACCGTTATGGAGATAACGCATGAATATTAATAAACGTTTACGCATTGCCGAAGAAAAATTTCAAATTGGTTTAGACGCGCTGGAAGCGGGCAATTGCCAGTTAGCAGTGGATGAATTATTAGAAGCGGCTGAATTATTTCGAGTCATTAAAGAACGAGAACAAGCCTATGCGGGTTGTTTGATTAATGCGGCAAATGGTTTACAAGAACTGGGTAATGATGCTAAAGCCATTATTTTACTTGAAAAATCAATCACAATTTTGAAGAAAGCGTTTGGTCATGATTATGTGGATATTGCGATTAGTCTCAATAATCTTGCCAATATTTATGATGAAAAAGGCGATTATGCGAAGTCTTGGCAACTGAATGAAAGAGCCTTAGCCATTCAAGAAAAACATTTGGGTGCAGATCATCCCGAGGTGGCTTATAGTTTAAGCGCGTTGGCAGACACCGCCAAAGCACAGGAAAAATATGAAGTTGCAATTCCTTTGTATGAACGCGCTTTGGTGATTTGGGAAAACACCTTGGGCAGTGAACACCCTGATTTAGCAGAGCTTTTGGATATGTTGGCAGATTGCTACGAAGCTCAGAATCTGATTGAAAAAGCTGCTCCAATACATAAACGGGCTGCTGTGCTACGGGAAAGTGAAAACAGCGAAGTGGTGTAATTTAACTATGCCGTCCTCTAAAAGGGCTAAAGATAAGAACTTAATCTTTATAGAACCAATTTGAATTCGTTTCTATTCTGAAGTTAAGCTTCAAACGGAATCGTGTATGTTGTCAAAAGAGTTAAGTGTAGGTGCGAATTTATTCGCACAACGCGCTCGAATTAGAAACGCATGCGAATAAATTCGCACCTACACTTAGGGCGTGTTATCAATTAAACCTTAACAAGGCAGTAGCCTGTATGCAAGGTAGTGGAATGCGGAAGATTTGAATCTTAACTGCGCCCCCAACCCCCTAAAGGGGGCTAAATACAAATAATTTAAATCTTTAAAGTCCCCTTGAGGGGATTGAGGGGCTTCTTTAGCAGTTAATACCTATTTGATGACACTCCTTAGCTCAGTCTCGCAAACTTAGTTTAAAATTAAGAGTCCAAATAGGTTCTATAAAACCCTTTTAGGGAGCACAGTAAATTTGTCACCAAAATAACCATGAGAGTCACATTGTTACTAGTAATAATTTTGCATAAATTCTCTGCGTTAATATGGAGGCATCCTAAAAATAGCTGTTTTTCAAGCGTTAAACCTTTTAAATAATCATAAAAATTATTTCTAACTGATTGAATTAAAAAATAATAAAGCGAGGGAGTATCACATGAAGGCGATAGATTTTAATCTTTCCAAAGAGATAAATTTCAATTTTGACAGCGGCATCACCAGTTTCCGAGACACACGGTTGTTGTTACTAGACAGCAATGCCCTTGGGTTGTTGCGCCAAGACATGATTGAAATGTTAGGCATGGAAAAAACTCGCAGCCTGTTTCTTCGCTTTGGTTATCAACAAGGCTATGCTGATTTTATGCAGCTCAAATTAGGCTATGAATTCGACAACGAAATGGAGTTATTAAGCGTAGGTCCTTTAGTCCACACTTGGAAAGGTATTGTAAAAGTTGTGCCTGATGAAGTGCGTTATGACCGCAGCACAGGGGATTTTTATCTGTCCGCCCCCTGTCTCAATTGTTATGAAGCAGAACAACACCTTGCTTTCAATGAAAATTCCAATGAACCTGTCTGCTGGTCGATGGTGGGTTATGCTTCGGGCTGGTGCAGCGGTTTCTTTGGTTCAAAAGTGATTGCAGTAGAACAAAGTTGTGTGGGTAAAGGTGATGCTTGTTGTTATGCCCACGTTAAACCCGTGGCAGCATGGGATTCAGAAGTGGTGAAGCCATATTTAAACGCCTTGTCTGATTTTTGAAACGCGCTTTTAAACAGGTTGCGGGATATTAAAGAAAGGGCCGAACCAGAATAAGCTCTGATTCAGCCCTTTTATTCAACAGCGGATTTGAACTAATTAGAACTTCTGCTTGCCAGTTTAAGCGGGTGCGAAGTTTTCATGACTTCATTGCTTGCAGGTGTTAACTTGCTAGGCACTTGTAAGACTTCACCAATTTTCAAACTGCGCTTATTCAGAGCTTGATTCAGTGAACGTAAATACTCCACCGTTGTGCCATGACGTTGCGCGATACTTGCCAAAGTATCACCGCGTGACACACGATATTGTTGCACTGCCTTGGCAGTGTTGACGTTCAATAAGTTCTTAGCATCAGCATTGCTTGCGACATTATCATCTTCAGACAAAGCTTTAATATCCTCATCTTTATCTGCTGCCACTTCTGCCACCACTTGCGCTTTCACCGAATTTGAAACCAATTGTTCTGCGGACATATCGGCTAAACGACGTTTAAAATCATCCGCTTTATCAATCGGTAAGGCAATTCCAAACGGCCCTTCAGGCGCGGTAATCGAACGGCGATAACCGGGATTTAAACGTTTCAAATCCAGCGGCGACAAACCTGCTAAACGTGCGGCAACGGTCAAGTCAATTTGTGAACCAATTTCAATATGTTCAATTTGGGGCGAGTCGGCAATCGAACGCAAGCTAATCCCGTATTGGTGCGGTTTCGCAATAATTGTAGAAATCGCCAATAAGCTGGGGATGTAATTGCGGGTTTCCGTAGGCAAATCCAATGACCAAAAATCCGTCGGTCTGCCCGCACTACGATTACGCGCAATCGCTTTACGAATATTGCCTTCCCCAAAATTGTACGCCGCCAACGCGGTGAACCAATCGCCATTAAATTCTTGATGCAGTTTTTGCAAATAATCTAAAGCGGCTGAAGTGGAAGCCACCACATCACGCCGTCCGTCATACCAAGAATCGAGTTGTAAACCGAAGTTACGCGCGGTGCCGGGGGTAAATTGCCAAATGCCTGCGGCACGTTTTGGGGACAAGGCACCGGGTTCAAACGCACTTTCAATCGCGGGTAACAGCGCGATTTCTAAAGGCATTCCGCGTTGTTCAATTTCTTCAACGATATGATATAAAAAGGGGCTGGCGCGGTTAGAAATATCACGGAAGTAGCTGGGGGCGCGTACAAAACGTTCAATTGCACGGCGAATTTGTCCATTATTTTCAGGAGCTTTTAAAGCATAACCGTCCCGAATCCGTGTCCATAAATCCTGTTTGTCATCATTTGCATCCAAACTGGCAGCAAATTTTTCCACAGAAAGTTGTTTTCTAACAACGGATTGCACGCGGGATTTCTTAGCTTTCGCTTGTTTATTAGTGGCCGCTTTTTTAGCGGCAGTTCTACGGGCTTTTCTCGAAGATTTTTTCTTCGCAGCGGGTGCGAGTTGTGCAGTTTGTGCAAGCGCAGGTACAGTGACCACAGCGACTGGCGTGGTACTAACTTCCGTCGAAGCGGTGTTTTCAGTTTCTGCATCGGGCAGGCTGGCGCAGGCGGTCAAACTGAGTAGTGCACAAGAGATAAGAGTCTGTTTACTGATTATGTTCATGGGTTCAATCCTTAGCAATTTTACTATTTAAATCAACCGTTAAGCGGCTGGTGTTCAAGTGAAATCTGCTAAAGTAAATTAGCAAGCGGACTGAGCATAAAAATTAAATTTTTCATAATAGTATGACACCTATTGAGCGAGGGCTTGCCCCATATTGACTGAGGTTTGCGCGGTTAAGTGAGGCATCCATGCGAGTTTTTGCCCCTCAAGAAGAATTATCACCGTAGAACCCATATTAAAACGTCCGAGTTCTTGTCCCTGCTGTAAGGTGGGGGCGGTTGCAGCAGGGTAATGCCAATCTTTAATGTCGGTGGTGTAAGGTGGGGTAATCTGACCTGCCCACACTGTTTCCATGCTTCCGACAAACACCGCGCCGACCAAAATCACGGCCATTTTTCCAAACGCGGTCTCAAAAATACAGACCACACGTTCATTGCGGGCAAAAACCTTGGGGACGGTACGCACGGTGCGTTGATGGACACTGAATAAATTCCCTGGGATATAACGCATCTGTATAAGACGCGCCTCACAAGGGCTGTGAATGCGGTGATAATCTTTAGGAGATAAATAAATAGTACAAAATGAGCCATCCGCAAATGCGGCGGCCAATGCGGGATCGCCGCCTAATAAACTGGTGACGCTGTATTCATGCCCCTTGGCTTGCAAAAGATTTTGCTGTTGAATTTGACCCAGTTGGCTGATTGCGCCATCCACGGGAGAAATCAAAGCCGTATTATCTAGTGGGCGCGCGTCAGCCCGCAGGGCGCGGGTAAAAAATTGATTAAAACTGCGGTAGTGTGACAATTCAGGATTTTGCGCCAAACTCATGTCAACCGCATAGCTTCGGACAAATTGCCGAATCATAAATTGTGTTGCGCTCCCCAGCTCGAGGCGGGTTAAGCGAAACATTAAGCGAGACAACAAGTGCTGGGGAATTAAATACTGGGGTACAGTCTTCAACCAGTCTTGCCAATCGGGTGAATTAGTCATATCAGTTAGGCACTACAGCGTTATCAATCATGAGCGACATCCTACTTGTCCAAACAAAACACGCTATCCTCAGCGGCTTAAGTGTCTCAATTTTGCCACAAATGTTGAAACATTGCCACTATTGATTAGTGATACCTTGGGATATTTTTTCAAATAATCTCTTGAAAACAGTGAACTAGCCCCAATTCATTGTGAGTAAGTCAGGCATTACTTAGCGTGAGTTCTACCCTCTCGGTGTGTCGTGCCTGACCCACACTGCGCCCTAAATGCTTTGGTTTCATGGCTTACAAACAAGCCAGGCTGGACATTTTTGGGCGCGGTGTTCCACCCTAATTTAGATAAAAATTTTTGAGTGCCCCTTGACTTCATTTTTTTTGTCACTATTATTAGCACTCAATGGCTGCAAGTGCTAATAATAACAGCGTTAAATAAGTGGCTATCACTAAATATAAGCATTATCTTATCTAATAACAAGGAGTTGAAGTATGTCAATTCGTCCATTACATGACCGCGTTATCGTCAAACGTGTTGAAGAAGAACGTAAAACGGCCAGCGGGATTGTGATTCCTGATTCTGCCACCGAAAAGCCCGTGCGTGGGAAAATCATTGCAGTTGGCAATGGCAAGATTTTAGAAAATGGCGAAGTGCGTCCTTTAGATGTCAAAGTAGGCGACATCGTGCTGTTTGGTAAATATTCAGGCAGTGAAATCAAGTTCGACGGCGAAGAGCTGTTAGTGATGCGTGAAGAAGACCTGGTGGCAATTCTCGAAGACTAAGCATTTAGTCTGTAAACAATTCTCCTTATTATCCCGAATTCTGAATTAAGAGGTTTTATTATGGCTGCTAAAGAAGTCCGTTTTGCTGATGACGCTCGTCAACGTATGATTAAGGGTGTGAACATCCTTGCGAATGCTGTAAAAGTAACCTTAGGTCCTAAGGGTCGTAACGTGGTTTTAGACAAGTCTTTTGGTGCGCCTACGATTACCAAAGACGGCGTTTCTGTTGCCAAAGAAATCGAATTAGAAAACAAATTCGAGAACATGGGCGCGCAAATGTTGAAAGAAGTGGCTTCTCAAACTTCTGACATCGCAGGCGACGGCACCACCACCGCAACTGTGTTAGCACAATCTATCGTCAACGAAGGCATGAAAGCGGTTGCTGCTGGCATGAATCCTATGGATTTAAAGCGCGGTATCGACAAAGCTGTGATCGTTGCGGTTGAAGAATTGAAGAGATTGTCTAAGCCTTGTGCAGATGACAAAGCGATTGCTCAAGTGGGCGCAATTTCTGCCAACTCTGATCATGCTATCGGCGACATCATTGCTGAAGCGATGGGCAAAGTCGGTAAAGAAGGCGTAATCACGGTTGAAGAAGGCACGGGCTTAAACAACGAATTAGAAGTTGTGGAAGGGATGCAATTTGATCGCGGCTACCTGTCCCCTTACTTCATCAACAATCAACAAACCATGGCAGCAGAATTAGAAGCCCCCTTAATTCTGTTGTATGACAAGAAAATTTCTAACATCCGTGAAATGTTACCCGTGTTAGAAGGCGTTGCTAAGCAAGGTCGTTCTTTATTAATCATCGCTGAAGATGT
>JBDKHS010000192.1:0-2514 GCA_039797505.1 Pseudomonadota bacterium
TTTTTCCAATAATTTGAGCGGTTTCGCCGCTGTTGCGTAATTGGGTCAATGCAGTTTCTGCATGTTCTGCGCCCACACACACCACCATGCCAATGCCACAATTAAACGTGCGGTGCATTTCAACCGCATCCACATTGCCTTGGGCTTTCAGCCAGTCGAAAATCGCGGGTTGTTTCCAGCTTAAAGTGTCAATTTCTGCGCATAAACCTTGGGGCAACACACGCGGCACATTGCCAATTAAACCGCCGCCCGTGATATGCGCTAAAGCATGAACGGGGACAGATTGCATTAAGATTAGCAAGGATTTGACATAAATGCGGGTCGGTTCGAGCAAGACTTCGCCCAAGGTGCGCCCGTCAAAAGGCATGTCTAACGCGCTGTTGCTCACTTCAATAATTTTACGAATTAACGAATAACCATTGGAATGTGCACCGCTGGAACTTAAGCCGATGAGCACATCGCCTGCTTGCACTTGGCTGCCGTCGATAATTGCGGATTTTTCCACCACGCCAACGCAAAAGCCTGCTAAATCGTAATCGCCATCATGATACATGCTGGGCATTTCTGCGGTTTCGCCGCCGACCAATGCCGCGCCTGCCAATTCACAGCCTTTGCCAATTCCTGAAATCACTGAAGTGGCAACTTCGACTTCTAATGCGCCCGTGGCGTAATAATCCAAGAAAAATAAGGGTTCAGCCCCTGAAACCACGATGTCATTCGCACACATCGCAACCAAGTCAATGCCGATGGTGTCGTGTTTGCCCATGCTCATCGCAAGACGTAATTTTGTGCCTACGCCGTCTGTGCCTGACACTAAAACAGGTTGTTTATAACGGTCGGTGGGCACTTCAAACAATGCGCCAAAGCCGCCCAGTCCTGCCAATAAGCCGCTGCGTTGGGTGCGTTTGGCGATGGGTTTAATGCGTTCTACGAGTAAATCGCCATTGTCGATGTCAACGCCAGCATCACGATAGGTTAAAGAAATAGCTTGTTTGTCCATGAATTACGGTATCTGAAGAAAGTTTTAGGAAGGTTGGCTTTGCGCCATGAGGGCATGAATCACTCGGCGCGTTTCAGGCGATGAAAATAGCTTTATCAGCAATTCGATGAATTCTTGTTCAGAATGCACTTCGATATGCGTACCTATATCATCATCACTGTTAAAAATTTGGAATAATTCTTCAAAGCGTGGAAATACTTTGAGTGGATAAAAATCAATATCATGGCTGATGGTAAATAAAGGAAATTGGTATTGATTTAAAATCGGTGCAATCAAGCAGAAAGTATAAGAAAACTGGTTATTTTTTGGGGGGACAGATTGGATACCGCCCATGACTAACTTATGTGTATAAGCACCCAAAAATTTTGCCTGCTCACGCAAAATGACCACAGGCGCACGGAGTGTGGAACTGCCAATGTCGTTGGGCCATAAATTAGGAATTGAATCGGTCACGTTGGTAACTTCTGACTAACAACTCAGCATCGCTTTGCTTACGGAAAAGTTGAACTAGCATAGCATATTTCATACCACAGCGGCAGCTTACGCTTAATCAGCGGCTTGAGCACTGCGTGCTAAACGGCGTAATAAACTGGGATTTAATGACCATACTAAACTGGCTTGTCCTGCCAGCACTTCGTCGGTAAATTCGAGTAAACAAGCTGCCCCTTTGCGTAAGGGCATCCAATTATTAGTATGTCCGCTTAATAACCAAGTGCCTAATTCGCCTAAATCAGGTTCATGTCCAATCAAGGCAATGGTGTGGGTGGTGTGCGCATGTTCTTGTAAATAAGTGAGAATTGCAGGAGCTGAACCGCGTGGGGCAAGGGCGCGTAAAGTGTCACGTTTCGCATCGCGATAGCTGCCTAATAATAAATCGGCGGTTTGTTGTGCACGAATCAGCGGGCTTGAGGCGATTTGATAAATCTGGGGCAAAACTAATTGCAAGCCTTCGATATTTTTCCGCATTTTGGTCTTGCCCTTGGCACTTAAGGGACGCGCTGCGTCTGCTTGTTCACTGCTATTGGGGTCTTCCAATTCTTCGGCAATCGCATGGCGAATTAAGAGCACTTGCATAAATAACCTCATGAGGGGCTGCGAAAATTTTAGATACTTGTATTCTATCTTATTTTCGGGCTGTCGTGGGGAGTTTAAGGACTGGCAGTGCTCGTAGCACTGCCAGTCCTAGTTATGATTATGCTGGATTCAAGAGCTGCTAGGTTTTGAAAACTTGGCAGGTCTCGGGAATAGAACTCAGGCTAAAGAACTTCTCGTACAAACGCGATTTACCCACGCCGCCAAGTGGTCACGCCCGCGCTATCTTCCAACACAATGCCGTGTTCTTTGAACAAATCCCGCAATCTATCCGCTTCTTTCCAATCTTTATTCTTACGCGCCAGATTACGATCCGCAATCCATTGTTCAATGGTGGCATCTTCCAAACCCGTGACCGCGCCGCGCAAATAGCTTTCTGGCTCAGTTTGTAACACGCCTAAAATTCCGCCCAAACGCTTCAA
>JBDKHS010000193.1:0-4082 GCA_039797505.1 Pseudomonadota bacterium
TAATCAATCGCTTAAAGGGAATGTTTACTTAACTGTATATTATATCTCATATTTATACTCTTTGACTTAGCCCTCCCCTAAAGGGGGCTAAACACAAAATATTTGTTGAGTGTTTAAAGTCCCCTTTAGGGGATTTAGGGGCTTCTTTAGCGGTTAATGCTTATTTGATGACACGCCCTAGGAAGTCGTGCGAAATATTATGAGGAGGATTTAGAAACGGCGTGACAGCTTGATCTAAATAATTTTTTGCCCGTCACTTTCATGCTAAGTTGTACACTAAGTTGTCTCGATAATGGGGCATATTGTGATAATCATTAAGGGGGCTGATTGCCAACGCCTTCCCAAAACCCACGAAATTACCCGCACTAGGCATACTTGCGTAATTCTTGCTTGTTTCGTAGCTTATCACCCTCACGCCCCCTCATAAAAGGCTATGTTCATGGACACCACTCCCCAATTAATCGACAAATTCAACCGCAAAGTGAATTATTTACGTCTTTCCGTTACCGACCGTTGTGATTTTCGATGCGTGTATTGCATGAGCGAAGACATGCAGTTTTTACCCCGCGCCCAATTATTAACCCTTGAAGAAATGGAAGTGCTGGTGCGGGCTTTTGTTGAACTGGGCGTGAGCAAAGTACGCATTACAGGCGGCGAGCCTTTAGTGCGCAACAATATCATGCAATTATTTCAAGGCTTGGGAAAACTAGAAAATTTGAAAGAATTGGTACTGACCACCAACGGTTCACAATTGGCAAAATTGGCAGTGCCTTTGTATGAAGCAGGGGTCAAACGGATTAACATCAGTTTGGACAGCCTGCAAGCCGCGCGCTTTCAAAAAATCACCCGCGTTGGGAAACTAGACAGCGTGCTGCGTGGCATTGATGCAGTTTTGCCTTTGGGTTTCAAACGGATTAAATTAAACACCGTGATTATGAAACATCGTAATGAAGATGAAATTGTGGATTTGGTAAACTTTGCAATTGCACAACACATAGACATCAGCTTTATTGAAGAAATGCCCTTGGGCGAAATCAGTGAGCATGCACGCAATGAAGCTTATTATTCCAGTGATGAAATTCGCCGCGATTTGGAAGAGGTTTTTAGCTTAATTCCAACCACAGAAACTACGGGAGGGCCCGCACGTTACTATCAAATTGCCAACACTGCCACCCGCGTCGGTTTTATCTCGCCCCACAGCCACAATTTTTGCGAATCCTGTAATCGGGTGCGTGTCACGCCTGAAGGGCGTTTATTGCTGTGTTTAGGACAAGAACATTCGGTAGATTTGCGCCGTGTATTACGCGCCCATCCTTTGGACACCG
The DNA here is from genome assembly GCA_039797505.1 of Pseudomonadota bacterium. Classification (GTDB taxonomy): domain Bacteria; phylum Pseudomonadota; class Gammaproteobacteria; order Beggiatoales; family Beggiatoaceae; genus JAQTYU01. The sequence continues at coordinate 1,326 of JBDKHS010000193.1, forward strand.
CGCCGCTGAAACAAGCCATTATCGACGCGATGGCAATTAAACCCAAAGGACACGATTTTAATTTAGAACGTCAACCCCAAATCTTACGTTACATGAACATGACGGGAGGCTAAACTCCCTCTCTGCCCACACACTAAAGAATAAAATTTATGAAGGATATAGAACAACTACTGCAAAATAATAAGGCATGGTCGGAAAAAGTCCGCACCAAGCACCCCGACTTTTTCCCAAAGCTTGCCAAACAACAAAGTCCGCAATTCCTCTGGATAGGTTGTTCGGACAGTCGCGTGCCAGCCAATCAAATCACGGGGCTATTACCGGGTGAAATTTTTGTGCACCGTAATATTGCTAACCTGGTGATTAATACCGATATTAATCTATTGTCAGTGTTGCAATTTGCCATTCAAGTGTTGAAAGTACGGCATATTATCGTCTGTGGACATTATGGCTGTGGCGGGATTAATAATGCGTTGCAGCGCAGCACCACGGGAATTATTGATTTTTGGCTGAATAATATCCGCGATACTTATCGCAAACATGCCCCCTTATTCACCCCCGAGATGTCCGAAATCGAGCGGCTAAATTTGCTGACTGAGTTAAATGTGAAACAACAAGTCGAAAACTTGGCAAATTGCAGCATTATTACGGACGCATGGAAGCAAGGACAAGCCTTGCATTTGCACGGTTGGATTTACAGCATTCAAGATGGAATTGTTCAAGATTTAGGCATCACGCAGCAGGGTGAGCCGAGCACGTAACTTATACCAAAGGATGTGGGGCAATCGTAAAGTATTCTTGTTGCAATAAATCAGTAAACTCTTGATAAGGTAAGGGCTTACTAATATAAAATCCTTGAATTTCATCACATAAATGATGACGCAAGAAATTTAATTGCCCCTCAGTTTCCACGCCTTCTGCAATGACGGACAGGTTTAAATTATGCGACATGTCAATAATCACTTTCGTAATCGTGGTGTTATCTTCGTCCAGATTTAAATCACTGATAAAAGATTGATCTATTTTTAAGGTATCAACGGGGAATTTACGTAAGTAATTCAGTGAAGAATAACCCGTTCCAAAATCATCGATTGAAACCCGTAGCCCCAACATTTTTAATTTTGCCAGCACCTGCTGGGCGGTTTGAACATTGCCCATCAAGGTGCTTTCAGTAATTTCCAAATCTAAACATTCAGGCGGCAACGCGGTGCTGTGTAAAATATTTTGCACAAATGACACAAAGTGCGGGGTTTGAAATTGCTGTGCAGAAATATTCACCGCCACCCGAATCCGTGGTAAACCTTGCTTAAACCATTGATTGACTTGCTCACACGCCACCCGCAGCACCCATTCACCAATCGGCACAATCAAGCCAGTTTCTTCTGCCAAGGGAATAAAATCCCGAGGGCTGACTAAACCGCGTTGCGGATGTTGCCAACGAATTAAGGCTTCAACCCCGCATAATTTACCGCTGTGCAAATCAATTTGTGGCTGATAATACACTTTAAACTGTTGATTCATTTGCTCGACATCAGAAATCACGCGCCGCAAGTTATTTTCCAATGCCAATAATTCAGCGGCTTGAACATTCATCGCGGGCTTGTAAAACTGATAGCCATTGCGTTCTTTATTTTTGACCCGATACATCGCGGTTTCAGCATTGCTGAGCAAAGTATCGGTATTTTGTCCGTCGCTTGGGAACAGGCTAATTCCCAAACTGATGGTGAAGAAAAATTCTTGTTGATGATAATTAAACGGTTCAGAAAAACAGCGTACCACCATTTCTGCTATTTTCGCGACACGGTCGATGCTGTCTAATTGGGTTAAAAGCAGCGCGAATTTGTCGCCACCGATACGCGCTAAAGTATCTTGACGCTGAGTCTGACTGACGAGGCGCGTGGCAATTTCTTGGAGTAATTTGTCCCCCGCCGAATAGCCTAAACTGTCATTAATGGTTTTAAAACGATCAATATCTAATAACATCACCGCGCCAAATTCGCCCGACTCGCCCACTTGTGCCAACGCGTTTTGTAGGCGTTCATCGAATAAGGTGCGATTCGGTAATTGGGTTAGAGTGTCGTAATAAATCAAATCTTCAAATTGTTTTTCACGAATTTTAAGTTCGGTAATATCTTCTTCCACGGCGAGAAAATGGGTAATGTGTCCTTCTTTGTTTTGCACGCTGGAGATGAACGCATTGACCCAATAAAAACCGCCCCCTTTTTTGCAGTTTAGAAATTGTCCGCGCCATTCTTTGCCGCTGAGCAAGGTGTCCCACATTTCAACATAGCGTTGTTTGCTGGTGAAGGTACTTTTAAAAATACGCGGCGTTGCGCCAATTAATTCGGTTTCGCTGTATTCAGACAAGCGCACCACGCTGGGGCTGACATATTCAATAATGCCTTCAATCGAAGTAATCACGATTAAAATCGGGCTGTGCTCGACGGCGTGGGAGAGTTTGCGCAGTTTGTCTTCGATTTCTAGCTGTTGATTAATATGCCCTTCGATATTTTCCAGCAACTGATTGGTGACGGTGATTAAATAACCGAATTCGTCGTGTTGATGCTCGAGTAGGTGAGGAAGGCGGGCGCGTTGCGGATTTTCTAAATCCATTTTTGCTAGAGCCTCACTCATACGTGCCAGAGGATAGGTAATTGCACGATGAAATAGCCAAAATAATAACACCCCAAACAACAGGCTGCGGGTTAATTCTGAGGTTAAAAACACTTGGGCGCGATGAATGAAACGTTCTCCAAGCAC
>JBDKHS010000194.1:0-2549 GCA_039797505.1 Pseudomonadota bacterium
TCTATTTGAAAGACTCAAAGCAGAACAAAAGCCCGTCGGCGTGCTGATAGCCTTCAGTTTTGGTAAGGGCGCAATTGAGGAAGTGGCTCGCTTGAAAAATCGAGAAGGTTTAATGATTCAACTGGTCACGGTTGAAGAATTTGTCCCAATCGCGAAAAAGCCAAAACTAACGCTAGTCTTCAATGATTTAGGTTTAGACGCGAAAGGCTTGCGAGAAATCGAATTCATTGCCACGGGCGAATCTGAAGCAGGCATTGAGTTTTATGCTTGGAATTTTGCCTACGAAGCCGCCGCAGGTTTTAAAGCTGATGTGATGATTGATAAAGAAGGGAAACAAGTCCATAAATTCAATGCAGGCAAGCACTGCATTGCTGTTAAAGTCGTGGATAATCAAGGCTTAGAAAGTTTGGAAACGATTGCTTTAACGGTGAATGGCGTGGTTAAGGTGACGTAATCTCTAGCCAGCCCAGAGTGCACAAAAGGAATTCAAACATGATCGGATTAGTACAACGTGTCACCCACGCCCAAGTCAGCGTTGATGAACAAGTTATCGGCGTGATTGAGCAAGGCATGTTAGTGTTAATTGGTGTCGAACGCGAAGACAGCCCACAACAGGCAGATCGTTTATTAGAGCGTTTATTAAATTACCGTATTTTTGCCGACGCACAAGACAAAATGAACTTAAACTTACAAAGCATTGCAGGCGGTTTGTTACTTGTCCCGCAATTTACCCTCGCCGCCGACACCCGCAAAGGTTTACGCCCCAGTTTTACCCCCGCCGCACCGCCCGCTTTGGGTGAAGAATTATTCAATTATCTTTGCGAACAAGCTCGCCAACGCCACCCCACAGTTGCCACGGGACAGTTTGGTGCAAATATGCAAGTGTCTTTAGTCAATGACGGCCCTGTGACTTTTTGGCTACACAGTTAGACAAGTGGCTGTGCAAAAAGATTGGAACGAGAAAATTTTGTAGTAGGGTGGAATAGCGTAGCGTATTCCACCCTACTACGCCCAAACTCACGTTATTTTCGGTTACTTCACGCCACAGGCAAAATTTGCCCCGCTTCTAACACATTTTGCACCATGCGATATTCTGCGGAACGCGCATGTGCGCTTAAACCTTCACCATGCGCCAACACCGACGCTATTTCTCCCAAATTGCTCGCGCCTTGTTCTGAACAGAAAATAATCGAAGAACGCTTTTGGAAGTCATAAACCCCCAGCGGTGAAGAAAAGCGGGCAGTACGCGAAGTCGGCAAGACGTGATTGGGACCTGCACAATAATCGCCCAAAGCTTCTGCGGTATAACGCCCCATAAAAATTGCGCCTGCGTGGCGAACTTTTCCGAGCAAGGCTTGGGGGTCGGTCACAGATAATTCTAAATGTTCAGGCGCGATAAAGTTTGCCACTTCCACCGCTTCTGCCAAATCTTTCACGTGGATAAATGCGCCGCGTGCTTGCAGCGAGGTGCGAATAATTTCAGCACGAGGCATTTGTTCAATCAAGCGTTCAATACTTTGTTGCACCGCTTCTAAAAATGCCGCATCGGGACTGAGTAAAATCGATTGGGCTTGTTCGTCGTGTTCTGCCTGTGAAAATAAATCCATCGCAATCCAATCAGGATCAGTTTGACCATCGCAAACCACCAAAATTTCTGAAGGGCCTGCAATCATGTCGATGCCGACTGCGCCAAACACCATGCTTTTTGCGGTGGCGACGTAAATATTGCCAGGCCCTACGATTTTATCGACTTTGGGAATGCTGGCTGTGCCATACGCCAAGGCTGCAACAGCTTGTGCACCGCCAATGGTGAATACTTTAGTCACGCCTGCCACCGCTGCCGCCGCTAATACCAAATCATTTAACACATTATCAGGGGTGGGCACGACCATAATAATTTCTTCAACGCCTGCGACTTTGGCGGGCAGGGCATTCATTAACACCGAAGAAGGATAAGCCGCTTTGCCACCGGGCACATATAAACCGACACGATCTAAGGGGGTGATTTTTTGCCCCAATACTGTGCCGTCGGCTTCCATATATTGCCAAGAATCTTGCTTTTGACGTTGGTGATAATCACGCACCCGATCCGCCGCCTTTTCCAAAGCCTCGCGTTGATTTTTATCAATGCTCATCAAAGCTTGTTGTAAACGTTGTTCAGGAATGATTAATTCATCGACATTTTGCACTTGGCGGCGGTCGAAACGGCGCGTGTATTCCAAGACGGCGGCATCGCCTTCGGTGCGTACTCTATTCAGGATTTCACGCACGGTTTGCATCACTTGTTCATCAGCCACCGAATTCCACGCTAATAAGTTTTCTAATTTTTGCCAGAAATCAGCTTGTGTGGTGCTGAGACGTTGAATCATTAAGCTCATAGTAGGTTCGCTCGCAGTTGTGAATGTTTTATTATTTTAACCTGAGTTCAACGAATATAATCATATATTTGATTTTGTTACCGTATAAAGCTGCAACTACATGAATACTCAATAAGTTAATGTTTATGTGGGTGCAAATAAGCATAAATTAAAGTAGGTTGGGTTAGCCTA
>JBDKHS010000195.1:0-2810 GCA_039797505.1 Pseudomonadota bacterium
TGGTAGAATTTTTTATTTTTTGAGGCGATTATTTTGATTATGCACGGACAGGCTCATACCTTTAAGGCGGCTCGGATCAGTCTTGCGGTTGGAGTATTAGTATTTTTGCTGAAATGGTGGGCCTATTGGCTGACGGATTCTGTCGCCTTGTATTCGGACGCACTGGAATCGGTGGTGAATATTATCGGGGCTGCGGTCGCAACATGGGCGGTGTGGGTGGCAAATCGTCCCGCTAATCGTACCTACCCTTATGGCTATGCGAAAGCGGAATATTTTTCTGCGGTGCTCGAGGGCACACTGATTATTATTGCGGCTTTTGCAATTATTCATGCAGCTTGGGAACGTTTATATTCGCCCGTCGCTTTGCAAAGTGGTATTGGTTTGCTGGTTTCTTTGGTGGCAACCTTGGTAAATGCGGCATTGGCGGGCTATTTATTACATATTGCTAAAAAGCATCATTCCCCTGCCTTAAGAGCCGACGGGCTGCATATTTTCAGTGATGTGATTACGTCTTTAGGCGTGCTGTTTGGCATTAGTTTGGCGTGGTGGAGCGGCTTGTGGATTTTAGACCCCTTGCTTGCAATTGTAGTTGCCTTAAATATTTTGTGGATAGGCGGACATTTATTGCGTTCATCCATTGGCAGCTTGATGGATGAAGGTTTAAGTCAGCAGGAATTACTGAGTTTGCAGGCAACATTAACGCATGCCATGACGGGCGCATTACAAATTCATAACTTGAAAACACGGCGTGCAGGCGCAACCACTTTTGTAGAGTTTCATTTAGTCGTTTCCGCAGAAATGCGTGTGAAAGAAGCGCATGAAATTTGCGACCGTTTGGAACATGCACTGCAAGATTTATCACCCGGCACAGAAGTGACCATTCACGTCGAACCCGAAGATGAAGTTTTGCCCCGTGATTTTGTATTGCATGGAACGGATTTAAATCAGTGAAAATAATTTAACAGCTAACTGAAGCCCCCAACTCCCTAAAAGGGGCTAAACCTAAAAGATTTTGTCTTTAAAGTCCCCTTCAGGGGATTTAGGGGCTTCTTTAAGCAGTTTAAAAATACTTTGGGACTCTCCTCGGGGTTGGGGGCTTCAGTCACTTTAATAACCACAGGAATTCATGATGAGCGAACAAGTGTTTCATGCGGCGGCTTCACGCGGACACAGTGCGCATGACTGGTTAGACAGTTATCACAGCTTTAGTTTTGCGGATTATTACGAACCTAAGCGGATGCAATTTGGCGTATTGCGGGTGCTTAATGATGATGTTGTGGCGGGTGGTCAGGGTTTTGGAACACATCCACATCGCAATATGGAAATTGTCTCCATTCCGTTGCAAGGCGATTTAGAACATCGTGACAGCATGGGTAATGTGGCAGTGATTTGCCAAAACGAAGTACAAATTATGTCCGCAGGCACAGGCATTCAGCACTCGGAATATAATAAAAACAAAGATAAGACGGTTAATTTCCTGCAAATTTGGATTTTGCCTGAAAAGATGAATATCCAACCACGTTATGATCAACGTGCGTTTAACCCTGCACAACGTCAGAATCAGTGGAAAACCTTGGTTGCCCCTTTAGAAAGTGGTGAAGATGCGGTGTTAATTAATCAACAAGCATGGTTTTCATTAGGCAATTTACAAGCGGGCATTAATTTAGCTTACCGTTTAAAAGCCGCAGGACATGGCGTTTATGTGTTCGTGATGAACGGTGAAATTGTGATCAATGGGCAAGTGATGAAAGCGCGTGATGGTTTGGGCGTTTGGAGTACGGAAGAAATCACTGTGTTGGCAAATGCAGACAGCGAAGTCTTGTTGATGGATGTGCCGATGTTGTAACAAAGGATTCATGTTGGGTTGCTAAAAAATAGCAATCCAACCTACATAACTCAGATTATAGCTGGTGAAAGATTCTATTCCCTCACTATTATGGAGACGAAGACAGGGTATGTGGCAACGCAAAAAAAGATGACTTTTTACCGAATGTTACTATACTCTCTGTGGGTAACTTATTATGCTAATTACGTTTTAGTTCGTACATAATTCATAAATTAATGATGGAGTACTACAAATTGAGTCAAACAAACATACGGTTTTCTAGCAATATCCTAAAGCGTCTCGGTGAAGAGCTAAATCCTGATTTAACACAGGGTCTTATTGAGTTAGTTAAGAATGCGTATGATGCTGATGCGCGTAATTGCATTATAGAACTTAATCATGTTTTCGACAGACAGCAAGAAAACCAACCTAGTTTATTTTCTGATAGTAACCGTTCGCAAATTATTATCATAGATGATGGTAATGGTATGACTGATGAGGATATTACGAATAGCTGGTTATTATTGGGGGAGTCAACGAAAAATGCTACTCAAAAAACTGCATTAGGCAGAGTTCCTGTGGGTAATAAAGGCTTAGGTAGATTAGCTGCATTACGTTTAGGAATGAAGACGATTTTAAGCACCGTTTCTCAAAAAAATCTCCATATACGTTATCACCTAGAAATCGATTGGAGTGCTTATAACTCTACTCGTGCGGTTGAAGATGTTCCATTACAAATAACTCAAGAGTTTTTATCGAATGAAGCAGAACATTCGTATACAGAAATTATTATTGAACAAATTGAACGTACTATTACAGAGCGAGAAATCGAAAAATTTGCACGCGCATTGATTTTACTGGCTAATCCATTTACAGATGATAATTTAGGATTCAAACCAATCTTAAAACTTAATCAATTTCAAAAAATTTCAAAACTAGTCGAGCAACGCTATTTTCACGAAGCAGAATTTCATTTAATTGCAAC
>JBDKHS010000196.1:0-6982 GCA_039797505.1 Pseudomonadota bacterium
CTGTCAATTTGGGGTGTGGCAAGCCTGAAAGCAGGCGAGTTAAAAATTATTCCTGATAGCGTTACCACGATTATTGGGGTGTTAATGGGCGGCAAAGTGATGCAAAAATTTGGTGAACAAAGTGCTCCTAAAACGGCAGACAATACCTTGCCTTTAATTGTGCAAGCCCCGCCCGCAGGTCACAACCCCAATATTGACCCCATTGTTGTGCCCACAGCCCCTACCATACCCGCAACGCCCACAAATACTGCGCCACAAGTTTTCGGTTAAATTGTTTGCCCTATCCTGAGTTCAGGATAGGGCAAACAAGGTAACACCTCCCCGCCAGCATGGCTTCAAATGTAAATGAACCACCTCTGTTGTAAGCTTTACCCACTAATATCGTATTGATTTAGAGGGTAAATTCCACAAGTATCATCTTGTATAAATAAAGACGACCCCCTATTGACAAGCTTCATAATTTATCTTATTGTGCAATGCAACACGATTGTTGCACTGCAACATAGTTAGATGACTCTCGAGTCAAGTTTCATTTTAGGGGGATTTATCATGAATACAGCAGAGATCAACAAAACGCTCATCAACTCGTTTAAGAAGTTCTTTGAAATCAACCACAATTTAGCATTAAGCCTTGCACAACAGCAATTGGAACTGGTCACTATTTACGCTGAAAGCGGCATCAAGCAAGGGCAAATTCTCAGTGCTGAAGTTAAACCTGCACAAGAAATTTTCACCGTGCAATCCAAAGTTGCCAAAGAATTTAACAAGCAATTGTTAAACAACAGCCGTGTGACCTTGGAAATTTTGGTAGACACCAAAAAACAATTTTCAGGTTGGGTAGAAAGTGCAGTTCAACAAGCACAGGACTTAAATCCTTTATTGGCTACGAAGAAAGTTTAGTGCTATAAATTGGATTACGACGAATTTTTGATAGATTTAACAAAAATGGCATCTAACACATGAGGTTAGATGCCATTTTTTATGCAGCATTAGACTGAGGCTGAAAAAGAACGTTTTAACAGGTTTTTAAGACGTTCTGCGAGTGTGGGGGTGTATACCGCTTGCAGTGGTAAAGAGATTTTTGTCTCTAAGGCTTTAAGTTCAGTGAGTTGTAGCGAACTGAGCAGTAAGGGCTTCACGCGATCGGCGATGTCGATCTCAAAATTCTGACGCAGAATTTCATTTAAATTACTCAGTTGTGCCGCAGATAATTCGATGAATTCATCCTTAAAATGGAGATATTGGTCAAATCGCGCAGCAAATAACAATCCTAACTTGTTCGCCCATAGCAATGCTGGAATCTCTTCTAGCTCTTGCTCAATACGCAGTTGATTCAGCATCGAGAAAAAATCTTGACTTTCAAATGCATAATTGACTTCTTCGTGACTCATTTTTCATCCTCCCACTCCAACATTCCGCCTGGTCAAGGCAACAATGCGACCGCGACGACCTCGGGTCATAATGCTCAGCTGTATGCTATGAGCCTTTGTAATCTATCATAAAAAATGAAGGTGTACAGTAGTTTTTCGGGGGACTTTTACAAGAAAATTCAAACTGTCGTTAAAATAAGACAGTCTGCCACTGTGACAATTAAGCTTTCCACAAGCTGCGTGCAATTCTGCCACGCAATAAGTTGCGTCCTGTGGCATATTCTTGGCGCAATTCGGCAAGATAGCCGCCACCTTGGTAAATTTCAACACGGTTTAACACCGTCGCCACTAAATTGGGTTTGACGCGTTCCAACAATCGCATCGCCCGTTTCAGCTCGCCCGCCCGCAATTGCCGTGCGCCAATCACCACCAGTATGCCATCGACAAGACTGCCGACCAGCTCGGTGTCTGCGGATAATAAAATCGGGGGACAGTCTAAAAATACCATATCAAACGAGTTTTTGAGTGCGTCCACCACTTCGGGGAAACGCCCTTGCGTGATTAAATAACGTTGTGAACTCGTGCCCAAAGCAAGGCGAGGGGGCAGGTTTTCGGTGGCGGGCAAAATCGACTCAAGCAATTGTTCAGGCAGGCGCGTGCTGCTGAATAATTGCACTAAACCTTGTGCTGTTTCACCATAGCAAACATTGGGTTGAAACGCATTGGCTTCCACTGCCACGGCACGAATGCCCAATTGATTTAAAGCGAGGCTCAAATCCAGACAGAGGCTGGTTGCGCCGCCTTGGGGTTTAATCGAAGTCAGCATATAACACTGAGTTTTATGGCTCAGGTATTCCCGTTGCAGTGCAAATGCCAAACGCTGTAATTGATCGCGAATAAGTTCTTGATTTTTAGCATCCTTACGATCGGCAAACCACGCCAGCGGTGCAAATCCCATGAGTTTATGTACCTCACCCACGGTTTGAATGCGCCCATCTAATAAATCCAACAGAATGGGAATAATCAGGGCAACGCCCAAAGATAACACCACAACAATCAATAGCGGTTTTTTGCGCCCACCCTTTTCAGGATAACGTGGCTCTTTGGCGGAAGAATCCACGCGCACAAAGCCCGGCGCGTTGGCTTCAATATTTAAATAACTGATACGTTCATTAATTGCATCGAGCTGTTTATAAGCGCGATCAATTTCACGGTTTAATGCCAACGCCTCATTGTATAAGGTGGTGTAATGGCTTGCCTGTTCGCGCTGATATTGCACTTCACCTGACAAGGCTTGTTCGACTTTTTGGGCTTGAACAAATTCGGCCCGCCGCTGTTCTAAAATTCGTCCCCGAATTTCTTGGGCTAAAATTTCCGTGGCTTTTTGAATATCGCTGTCAATTTTCGCAATTTCACGTTCGGTGCGTTGAAAGGTAGGATGTTCTGCGGTCAAGCCGAGTAATTGCGTCATCAAATCCACACGCCGTTCTGTCAGCTTGGTTTTGAATGATTTCAGCACGGAATCATTGGCAACTTGTTCATTGACTTGTGCATCTAAGGGGCTGACTGCTTTCGGATTTTTTTTGTCGGTTTTTTCGAGGGCATTGAGTTTTGCTTCTGCTTCAACCCGCGCCCGCCGTGCATTGTTATACGCGACGGTATTGCTGACTAAAATATCATCGTAAGGATTCAAATTGGTGTCTTGGAAGGTGGTCACGCCCAATTCTTCAGAAATTTTTGTGCGCCGAGCGTGCCATGTGGGAATATTGTGCATTAATTCTGCTTGGCGTTGTTGCAGGTTGCTAATCCGTAACTTGCTGTTATAGATGTTGGCTTCTTGAGATTTTCTCAGATATACCTCAAGCAGTGCATTGACCGTCTTATCCAAACCCCGCGCAAAGTTTGCCCTGAGGGTTACAATGATAAACGGGCTGCGCCGCGAGCTTTCAACTGTAATCAACTTTCGCAGTCCCTCTGCGACATCACTTTCATTCATGCCCCCCTTCATCCACAAGGGGCGAATTTCGGGATTTTGTAAAATCTCATGCAACACCTCGCTATTGGTCAACAAGCGCACTTGTTGCAAGATATACATCACATATTCTTCACCCCGCAAGTCTAATTCTTTTTCGGGGGTTAAGTTGGCGGCAAAACGTGGCGCGACAAATAACACGGCGCGGGAGATGTAATAAGACACACCCATGTTCCATGCGATAGGTAAGCCTATCGCATTAATGACGATGATAATCCCTAAAATCAGCCATTTATGGCGGCGCAAACTTATCCAAGGTTTAAAGCGTCCCGTGGCAATTTTTTCTTCTTCTTGTTGAATTGCCATGTTTATTGGAATCCTGCGGCGCGAGCCTTTTCAGCTTCTAATGCGGCACGATCTTTTTCAAGCTGAGATTTATCCTTATCCAATTGCAAACGCTGTGAGTTGGCTTGAATTGAAGTAATGTCTGAATAAACCCCTAAAGCCGCACTGAAGGGCGTTAAAATTTGCATTGCATAATTAATCTTAGCAACAGTGCCCAATGGCACGTAAATCACATCCCCTTCTTGCAGGGCTACGTTAAGATTTGGATTGGGGTTGACCAAATCATCAAAGCCAATTTCTTCATTAATATTTTGTTTGGGACGAATTAAATTAATCCGCCCTGAAGCCGCTTCACGGGTCGGGCCGCCTGCTTTGGAAAGCAATTCTAAAAATGACATATTTGGGGTTAAACGATACGCGCCTGGTGTGCGCACTTCACCCAAGACATAAACTAATTTATCTTCTGCCTCAGGCACATAGACAATATCATTGCGCCGTAACTTAATATTTAACGATAAATCTTTGCCTGAAAGTAGCGGTGCAAGTTCAATCCACACAATTTGATCACGCCCTCGGAACACTGCACAACGGCTAAAGACTAAACTCTGTTCGCCCCCCAAAGCAGGAACACCGCCCGCCCCGCTCAAACTGCGACTACTCAAAATCCCGCCCGCCAAGGCGATGGATTCCAATAATGTCGGTGCGGTCATACCAAATAACACATCGCCTGGTTTATTGACGCGCCCCAAGACTAAAACACGGTTAGAAGCATAACGGTCTACGCGCACATTGGCTTTTAACTGACTGTAATATTTATTATATTGCTGCACGATGGCTTGAGCGGCGGCACTACGGGAAAGCTCTGCCACTCGAAACTCTCCCACCAAGGGTAAAGTTATCTTGCCATCAGGCCCTACGGTGTGTTTGCCTGAAAGATCAGTATAACCCCAAACTTCAAGCGTGATTTCATCCCCCGCACCCAGCAAATAGCTATCACTTTCAGCCAGTTGTTCTTGAAATAACTTCAAAGTTTGTGAAGGGGTAATGGGATTTTCTTCACGGGGCGGGGGCAAATTAAATTTTTCGGGCATGGGACTGGGCGTACAAGCACCTAATCCAAGTATCAGACTGAGCACGAAAAGAAAATGCAGGATTAACATGAGGATTTTGAAGGATGAACCGCAGCTTGTAGTTGTTTTAAATGGGTGAGGGCGGCATGTTCATCAAGATAAATAATGAAACTGTGTTGCAGACGGGTAAGTTCAAGCAAACCGCGTACCATATTACTGGGCTTCAGGAGAAATAATTCACCTCGAAGTTGATGACAGCGTCGCAACGCAAATACCAACAGAGACAGACCTTGAGCATCGATAAAGCTGAGTTGCGAGAGGTCGATTAATACCCAAATATCTGGGGTTTGAATCAGTTGTTGGAGTTGCTGACGGGTGGCGGCAACCTCTCTGGCGCGGAGGCTACCTGCAAAGGTAAAAATCTGAACTTGTTCAATCCTACGTTGTGTAAAATTCATTTTTTATTGTGCTCATCGCGGTTATCGCACTGAGGGATTAAGGGAGGCTCGAGCGATAAGCTTATCAATATTTAAGGATATTTGGCTCGAACACAGCTTATTATGTTTGTTTTGGGTGTTTGGGAACATCAGCATACAATAAACTTTTTAAATCTTCTAATGCACAAAGCGTTTCATCGACAGCTTCCCACAGTGGGGTGTGAGGTGCTGCTTCAATCCAAGAATAATCTAAATTATCCCCTTGCGCGGCAATTTGCGCACGGCTGAGTGATTTCCAGCACGGGTCTGTACTTTTTTCCTCACGCTGCAAGGCATAGGGGTCATCTCCATAAGCACTGATAAATTGCATAAAATCTGGTGCTTGATGACGCAAATCATAAAACCACACAGGGGTATTTTTTACGCTAGCAGCAGCCTTGCGATGAAAAAATAAAACCTGTGCAGGCAAGCTGTAAGGATAAAATAAATTTTCGGGCAAGCGCAGCACTGTGTGCAGATGACAACTTTCCAATAGCGTGTAGCGGATTTGGCGGGCATTGCCGCTGGCACTGAGCAGGCTATCGGGCACAATCACTGCCGCGCGACCTTGGGGGGTTAAATTGTGATAAATGGCTTGTAATATTTTTAAAATTAATTGGTTATCTGCGGGAATGCTGCCGTTACAAAATAATAAATTGCTCAGCACCACATCGGCAGGCGGCAAAGTTTGCGTATGAGGTGTTTTTTCCCAGAGTATGGGGACTTGTTCATGATGATAAATGTCGTGCAATAAACAATTCATCAGCGCGAGCCTGACCCGGATTAAATCGCGGTCTTTGCCTAATAATTGAGTTTCCGCGCTGGCTTGAAGTTCGTCATCGCTCAGATGGGTATATTGTTCTGCGGCGATTAAGAAGCTGGCACTGGCGGCGACGGGGTCTTGAATCGACTCGCCGGGCTGTGGCTGCAAGGCGATGACTAAGCTGTCCACCAAGGCGGCGGCGGGGGCAAGATAATAGGGGGCGTGCGAATCATGGCTGGCAAGCAGTTGTTCGTAACTGTCAGCTAAATCTTCATATTCTTCAGGGTGAATGCTGCAAACCAGTTCAATTAATTGCGTGAGTTGGGCGGCATGCTGTAATTGGGTGTGCGCCTGTTGAAAAATACCGGCTAAATGCGGATCAGTGATATTTTTGCTATCTTCAAGTAACTGAATATAATAATGAAAACGTGCCATCTCAGGCAAATTCCATAATTTTTCCCAAGCAGCACAGGGAAAAGCCTCGGCATAAATTTGTTCAGGGGCAATTCTGCCCAATAATAGCCAAGTGAGTTCGAGTAAATAATGAGGATAGGCAATCCCAGCCGCAGCAAATGCAGGGGCGGGTGTCCATAAGCGGCGTGCTAAAGCAGAAAGAGGATTTATCATCAGCACATTATAATAAAAACCGAAGTAACAACACCATGTTTAAAAATTTAACCGCGCCTTCAATTACCTCAGTTTTTTGAATGCCCTTGAGGAAAGGCGCGGTAAAAAATTACTTATCCAAATAACCCAATTGCTGCAAAGCCTGCTCGCTGTCGTGCCAGCCTTCTTTGACTTTGACCCACAATTGTAAAAACACTTTACTATCGAGCATTTTTTCTAAATCATGACGGGCTTGCTCACCGACAGCCTTCAACACACTACCGTGTTTCCCAATCACAATCGCTTTTTGACCGGGACGCTCGACCCAAATCACTGCGCTGATGTGAATAATATGTTCACGTGGGGTGAAATATTCGATT
>JBDKHS010000197.1:0-3989 GCA_039797505.1 Pseudomonadota bacterium
AATAGTGCTCAGTCGCAAAGTAGATGTAACCTAATGTTCCTAAATAGAATAACCGTCAATGATGAAGCCCTCCCCCTAAAGGGGGGGGCTAAGTCAAAGAGTATAAATATGAGATATAATATACAGTTAAGTATCGTAGGTTGGGTTGGCAGCGAGCCAACCCAACGAAAATGTGATGTGGATTTGACGTTAAGGTTGGGTTGCTAGCAACCCAACCTACGCGACTGCGTTGGTGATGTGAATTTTACGGAGCATAGGGTTAAACTTACTGAGGCTTGCTGGCGTAAGTTCGGTGACTGAGGGAATGATGAAAATGTGTACAGGAGTTGAGGTTCTGATGGGGTTAATGAGTCCGTTTAGCCCCTCAGACAAAGTGTTTGCAT
Source organism: Pseudomonadota bacterium (assembly GCA_039797505.1). Lineage (GTDB taxonomy): Bacteria > Pseudomonadota > Gammaproteobacteria > Beggiatoales > Beggiatoaceae > JAQTYU01. The sequence continues at coordinate 384 of JBDKHS010000197.1, forward strand.
AAGAACGAGTTAGAGCAATATGTGTTTTAACCCATTATTTAACATAGTGATTTTACTCTTTGATTTAGCCCTCCCCTAAAGGGGATTTAGGGGCTTCTTTAAGCAGTTAAAAAAACGCTTCAATTCAGGGGCTGGTTTGAGTTTTGAGCCTTTTAAGAACATTTGCTCACTCGCCTATTTTAACTGGATACGTTTCAAAATAAGTGAATGTCATGGAGATTCTTTATAAATTGTGCATAGCTTCCTTTTTTGAAAGCGCAGGTAAAATTTAACTATTTGATAAATATTATTTTTAATCAGTATTTCTTGATTTCAGCGCGTGCCCTTTTTGGCATGAAAAACGCAGTTTAAATTTTGGTCGTGCGCAATAGGTAATGATATTTAGCTTTTCACCCCCTTTGAAAAAAGGGGGTGGCTAAAGCATTATTTAGCACTGCCTGTATTTTATAGACACTTGCATTGAATGCCTGCTAGTTAATAACCCGTTTTTTTAGGATTTTTTCATGCGTCTCAGCACCCCCCATGCTTTATTTTTTGCCTTACTACCTGCGCCAATGATGGCAGTTACTGCTGCGGAAAATAATACGGTCAAATACTTAAAAGGCTTGTCTTTAGAAGAGCTTATGGATACCCCCATTGGCGTGGCAGCCAAGCACGAATCTAATCTACGCGACACCCCTAGCATTGTTTCCGTGATTACCGCAGATGAAATTGCAAAATCAGGGGCGCGGGATTTAATCGACGTGTTGCGCACCGTGCCCGGTTTTGATTTTGGGGTGGATATTGATGGGGTGGTTGGGGTTGGGGTGCGCGGCACATGGGCGCATGAAGGTGGTTTATTATTATTGATTGACGGCATTGAAATGAATGAGCGCGGTTATGCCACCACCCAATTTGGACAGCATTATCCACTGGCGCATATTCAACGCATTGAAATCATGCGTGGCGCAGGTTCAGTGATTTATGGCGGCATGGCGAAGCTTGGGGTGATTAATATCATTACCAAATCGGCTGAAGATTTAAGTGGAGTTCATCTTGCGGGGAGCTATGGAAAAATGTCCAAGGCGACAGGACATCAAAATATCAGCTTGATGGCAGGTGAGGTGCTTGATGATTTAAAAGTCAGTTTCTTATCCACCAAAGGCACGGGGCAGCGCAGTGATCGCGTTTATACAGATGCCTCAGGTGATACGCTGGATTTGAAAAACAGTAATCATACCAAGCCGCAAATGGTTAATTTTGGAATGCAGTATAAGGGCTTAAGTTTTAGAGCCTTGCTAGATGATTATCAAACCGATGGGCGCGATGGCTTAAGTAAAATTCGTACTAATCTGACGACACGCAATTTCAAAAGTGACAATTTTGACCTGCGTTATCAAGAAAACCTCAGTCCTAAACTCAAGCTCAATGTGAATTTGAATTATTCTCGCCAAAAACCTTGGGAGGCTTGGGATTATGGCGACAATGTATTTCTGGAGCGCGAAACGTCGGATCGTTATTTAGGCGGTTTGAACTTGCAATATCAGTTTAGCGAGCATTTCGATGTGATTATGGGCGCGGAACACCGTCAAGAACAATTTACCGATCAGATAGCGCAAGTGAGTTTAGCTAATCGCAACAATACGGTGTTTTTTGAAAGTTTGAATAAGGGCGACTGGGGTAATTTGACCCTAGGGGTACGTTATGACCAATATAGTCGCTTTGGAAATAATCTTGCGCCGCGTTTAGGATTTACTCGAAATTTTGGAAGTTTCCATATCAAGGCATTATACAATCATGCGTTCCGTGCCCCGACAGCCTTTAACTTGCTGATTAATCCTAATTTACGCCCAGAACTCACCAAAACCTTAGAATTTTCTTTGGGTTATGACATTAATAAAAATATGCTGATCACGGCAAATGTGTTCAATATGCAGTCTAAAGATACCATCATTTACGGCGTGATTCCTGGTGCGCAGGCGGATGAAGAAATTTACTACAATGCAGCCAAATCTGGTACACGCGGGGCAGAAATTGAAACCCGCTGGAAAGACAGTTGGGGCTATGTCACTGCGAATTATTCCTATTATCGTGTCACTCAAAATCAGAGCAATGCTTTCAAAGCCGTGGATTATCAAACGGGTGAAACCAACGATAAAGTACATTTGGCGTTTGCAAGCCACAAAGCCAGTTTGAACAGCAGCTTTAATTTGACCCCGAAACTTACTTTGAATCCGTCTTTGGTGTGGTATGGCAGCCGTTATGCGTATACCCAAACCACAGGGCAAAATGGCTTAAAACATTACAAACCCACCTTATTGGCGAATCTATTTTTGCGTCAGCAGGATTTCTTAACGAAAAACTTGGATGTCGGGATTGGGGTTTATAACTTGTTAAACAAGGATTTTGAATTTATCCAGCCTTACAACGGTGGGCACATGCCTTTGCCTGATAAATCGCGGGAATTTATTCTAAACTTTTCCTACAAATTCTGAGAGAATAGGCAGATTCACAGGGGTGTTAATACTGACTTAAACAGTCGCAACGCAATTTAAGTCATACCCCACTTTATTTTCACAGGATAATTTATGCGTCCCCTTAATTTTCTGACCCTAGCGGGCATTCTCCTTCCATTGCAGACCATTGCAGGGACAGAACCCGAAAAAAATACGCTTAAATATTTGCAAGGACTTTCCCTAGAAGAGTTGATGGAAGTTCCCATCAGTGTTGCCGCAAAACACACCTCCAACTTGCGTGAAACCCCCGGCATTGTCACTGTGATTACCGCAGATGAAATTGCTAAATCAGGCGCACGAGATTTAATTGATGTGTTACGCACCGTGCCTGGTTTTGATTTTGGGGCGGATGTGGCAAATATTGTTGGGGTTGGGGTACGCGGCACTTGGGCGCACGAAGGCGGTTTATTGCTGCTGATTGATGGCATTGAAATGAATGAACGCTCGTATGCCACCAACCAATTTGGGCAACATTATCCATTGGCACATATTCAGCGCATCGAAATCATGCGTAGTGCAGGTTCTGTGATTTATGGTGGTATGGCAAAGCTTGGCGTGATTAATATCATTACCAAATCGGCTGAAGATTTGGCGGGGATTCACCTTGCAGGCAGCTATGGAAAAATGGCTAAGGCAATTGGGCATCAAAATCTTAGCTTAATGGCGGGTGATGTGATTGATGATTTAAAAGTCAGTTTTTTAGCCACCAAGGGCACAGGGCAACGTAGTGATCGGATTTATACCGATGTGTTTGGTAAACAATTTGATATGGCTGACACCAATCATACTGAGCCGCAGATGGTTAATTTCGGTGTGCAATATAAAGGCTTAAGTTTCCGTATGTTACTAGATAAGTATCGTACGGATAACCTTGATGATCTTGTGAAAACTAACCCTTTTACGACGACAGCTAACTTCAAAAGCCATCATTACGATTTACGTTATCAGGAAAATTTAAATCCGCAGTTGAAATTAAATGTGAATTTAAATTACTCACAACAAGTCCCTTGGGAATCCTTTTCTTATATAGCGGGTAATTATTATTCTCGTCAATCTTCGGATCGCTATCTTGGCAGCATCAATTTACAACAACAGTTCAGTGAACACTTCA
>JBDKHS010000198.1:0-5063 GCA_039797505.1 Pseudomonadota bacterium
ATCACCAGTGCGATGAGCCAATGTAAGGCAATTGCGGTGCGCGTATAGGTTTGTGACATGTAATTTCCTCTTAAACCAAGGCAGGATAATCGGTATAACCGACCGCTGTGCCGCCGTAAAAGGTGGCTTGATTCCATGCATTCAAGGGCGCGTTGCGGGCAAAACGGGTGGGCAAATCAGGATTAGCAATAAAGGCTTTTCCGAAAGCAATCGCGTCGGCAATCCCTGCTTGAATCGCCTGATTTGCGGTTTCTTGGGTGTAGCCGCCATTGCTCACTAAAGTGCCACGGTAGAAAGGACGGAAATGCGGCGCGACTTTTTGCACCATTTGAGGCTTGTCGGTGACGGGATCGAGTGGTTCAACCAGTTCCAAAAATGCCAAGGGATAATTATTCAATTGGTCGATCACATATTCAAAAATGCTCACGGGATCAACATCAACCGAGTCAAAACCGCGTATTCCACTGGGGGAAAGCCGCACGGCAACTTTATCCGCGCCCCAAACACTTAACAAAGCATCTAACACTTCAAACAAGAAACGCGCCCGATTTTCCAGCGAACCGCCGTATTCATCGCTGCGTTGATTGCTGGATTCATGTAAAAACTGATCGACTAAATAGCCATTTGCACCATGTAATTGCACACCGTCAAAACCCGCAAGCTGTGCATTTTTGGCGGCTTGCCGATAATCTTCAATAATTGCTTTAATTTCAGCAAGTGTTAAAGCGCGGGGCAATTCGGGGCGAACGATGCCTTGATCCGTGAAACAGTTGCCACTTTCTGCCCGAATTGCGGAAGGCGCAACGGGCGCTGCGCCGTTGTGAAAATAGCTGTGTGAAATCCGTCCACAATGCCACAGTTGGATAAAAATTCGACCGTCCTTGGCATGGACTGCATCCGTCACTTGTTTCCAGCCTGCAATTTGGGCAGCACTGTGAATGCCGGGCGTAAAAGCGTAGCCGCGTGCTTGTTCAGAAATCTGTGAGCCTTCGGTGATGATAATCCCCGCGCCTGCGCGTTGTGCATAATATTCGGCATGTAATGCAGTGGGTGCACTGTCAGGATTATTTGCCCGACTCCGCGTCAAGGGCGACATCAATATCCGATTCGGTAAAGCATAAGCCCCAATTTTGATGGCAGTTAATAAAGCCTGTGATTCCATTGATTCCATAAAATAGCATCCTTAATAACTTGGAGATATAATTCAATCTAACTAGGACAGTCCTAATTAAAACTATTATGCCGTAAAAAAAACCGATTTCAAGGCTGGGGAAATAATTTTCTTATTTTAGCAAGGGCTTCAATAGCTTCACGCCGTTCACTTTCCGTTAATTTTTCAAACTGTGCTTTCAGGTGCAAAATGTGCGCAGGAAACACCTCTTCAAACAGGGCTTCGCCTTTGGGCGTGAGCGTAATTTGTGAAGTGCGGCGATCTTCTGTACCAGCTATCCGTGTAATTAAGCCTTTATCGACCAAACGATCTAAAATGCCCGTGAGCGTGCCTTTGGTGATTAAGGTTTTCTCGCCCAATTCTTTACAAGTCATGCCTTGTGTATTGCCCAAGGTGGTCAACACGTCAAATTGTGGCGTAGTTAAATCTAAACTGCGAATATGTGCCCCGCTGTACGTCGTGAAAGTTTGGTAGGTATAAACCAATTCTCTCACCAGATTAAGGAAGCATTCTTGGGCGGCTTGTTTAGAAGTGTACATGATAGTGTGCTGTATAATAGTTTTAGTTAGTATAATTCGTGTTAGAACTAATTACAAGCTCACGTGCATTTTTTTTGCATCTATGCTTTAATATAAGATAAAAAATGACGGAAAGTATTTTTTTGACGCTTAGTAAAGAATATGACAACGATAAAAACACTCACACGCAAGCAACGTGAATTATTGCAACGCGAAGATTTAATTTTAGATACTGCGCGGCATTTGCTCTATACCTATGGTTATCTGGGATTAACCATGGACAAAATTGCTGAGTCTATGGAGTATTCCAAAGGCACGATTTATCAGCATTTTAGCTGTAAAGAAGAAGTTTTAACCCACCTTTGTATTCGCTCTTTGTCTTTAATGCAAGAGCTGATCACCCGTGCCGCACAATTTGATGGTTGTTCGCGAGAGCGCATCACGGCGGTGATGGTTGCCTATAGTTTATTTGTATTTTTACATCCCACCGATTTTGATATTTTACAAATGATTAAGACCTGCTCCATGCGCGATAAGACTTCGCCAGAGAGCCAACAAGCTTTATTAAAAACTGAGATTCAAGTTCATCGCACCATCACTGAAATTGTGCTAGATGCGATTGCACAGGGCGATTTAAATTTACGCCCCGACATTTTGCCTGAAGAAGTCGTGTTTAATTTGTGGGCAACGGCTTATGGAACTTTATTGATTTTGTCGAAAGATGTGCCGCTGATTCAGATGGGGATTCCTGAGCCGTATAGCATGTTACGGCGCATGGCAAATCACTTTTTGGACAGTTTACACTGGCAACCGCTTTCGGGAGAAATTGACGGCGAAGTTTTATATCAACGTCTGTTAGAAAACTTGTTCGCGCCTGAAGTGGCGCAATTGTCACCTGAAATTAAACAACGCTTTTTGAGTATTTTCGGATAATTGCATCAGATAGTTTTTGACCAGATATAAATTGCCATGATCGAAGCACATAAAATTTAAAACCAGCCCCTAAATCCCCTAAAGGGGACTTTAAAGATAAAAAATCTTTAATATTTAATCTTTAGCCCCCTTCAGAGGTTGGGGACTTCGGTGTGATTTTTCCACAAACAGGACGAAAATAATGCGTATCAGCAAGCTTGCAGGATGGATAACGGGTTGTTTAAGCATGGGTATCGCTGTTGCAGGCACGATTAATTATGAAGGTTCTTCCACGATTGGAAAATACGTGAGCAGCGCAGGTGCGGTTTACACCGCCTCTAAATTCAATATTAATGTCGTTCCTGAAAGCAGTGGGGGAGAACAGTGTGCCATGCGTGGCAGTTGTGATTTGGGCGGTGTGGCGCGTGTGGTCAATCCCGAAGTGTTGAACAAGGACGTGGTCGCGACTTTAATCGCCTATGATGCGATTGCTGCGATTGTGCACAATGAAAATCCTGTGAAAGAATTAAGCAGTGCGCAGTTGAAAGATATTTTCTCAGGGAAAATCAAGAATTGGTCTGAAGTGGGCGGGACAGATTTGCCAATTAAGCCGTTCGTGGTGAAAGAAGCTTCGGCAACCCGTGAAGTGTTTGCTAAAGCAATTTTAGGCGACACCCCGTATCAAAATGTGGAAGTGGCAACCCCTGACGCAACGATGGTGCCGCGTGTCGCAAAAGAAAAAGGCGGGATTGGACAAATTAGTCTGTTGTTTTTAATGGGACAAACGCAAGTTAAACCACTGATTGTGAACGGACAAAATCCCGTTGTGGACAATCCGAATTATCCTATCAAACGCCCGCTGTATTTCACCACCAAAGGCGAGCCTAAAGGGGAAGTGAAAGCTTTTTTAGAGTGGACGCTTGCTCCAGCAGGACAGGCGGTGATTAAACAAAGCTTTATCGGGGTGAAGTAAGAAATTGTTTGAACTGCAATAAATCTGAAGGGCTAATAAAAGCAGGATTAGGGCGTGTCATCAATTAAGTTTTAACACAAAGTAGCGTGTTTAAAAATCTTTAAAAAAGCCCCCACCCCCTAAAGGGGTCTAAACACAAAATATTTGTTGAGTGTTTAAAGTCCCCTTTAGGGGATTTAGGGGCTAGTGTTAATGTTTAGCCCCCTTCAGGGGGTTGGGGGCGCAGTGAATCCTATTTGATGACACACCCTAGGCTTATTCACCTAATCCTGCTTTTTTATTTGCAAAAAATCGTTAAACGCTTATTTACGGCGCAAATCTAAAGTGTAAGGATAATCCGCATTCTTTTCTTCAAGCGGCGGTTGCATCACCCCAAGGCGACTGCCTTGTGGATAGAAGCCTGCCAAACCCTTAAACCATTCGGGCGACTGAATCGAGCGCGGCGTGTGTCCCATTGCTTCAAAACGTGAAATCCGACGCGATTCTGCTTCATAAGCATTAATCGGGAAAGCGTTATAACTCAGCCCGCCGGGATGTGCCACATGATAAGTACAACCCCCAATTGCGCGCCCGTTCCACGTATCCACCAAATCAAATACTAAGGGCACATGCACGGGAATTGTGGGATGCAAGGCCGTCGGGGGTTGCCATGCACGATAACGCACCCCAGCCACATATTCGCCTTGTACGCCTGTTGCGTGTAAAGGCACACGTCTCCCATTACACACCAACACATGGCGGCTATCGGTCATGCCCGACACCTTGACTTGCACGCGTTCTACGGAAGAATCTACATAACGCGCTGTGCCTGACCCTGTAACTTCTTCGCCCAACACATGCCACGGTTCAATTGCCATGTGAATATCAATGCTGATGTCGCCAATTTGCACTGAGCCATAATGCGGATAACGGAATTCAAAGAAGGGGTCGAACCAATCCAATTGGAAGGGATAGCCTTCTTGTTGTAATTCCTTCACGATTTCCTTAATGTCTTCACGCGCATAATGCGGCAACATAAAGCGGTCGTGTAATTCCGTGCCCCAACGTACCAAAGAATGGTTATAAGGCTTTTTCCAGAACCGCATCACCAGCGTGCGAATTAACAACATTTGCATCAAGCTCATGCGGGCGTGTGGCGGCATTTCAAAGCCACGCAGTTCTAATAAACCTAAGCGTCCCGTGGTGCTGTCGGGAGAATATAATTTATCAATACAGAATTCCGCGCGGTGCGTGTTGCCTGTTAAATCGACCAACAAATTGCGCAACAAGCGATCCACCAACCACGGTGCGGCAACTTCGCCCGTGGGCATTCTTTGAAAGGCAATTTCTAATTCATACAAGCTTTCATTACGCGCTTCGTCAACCCGGGGGGCTTGGCTGGTGGGGCCGATGAACATCCCTGAAAACACATAAGACAAGCTGGGGTGATGTTGCCAATAAGTAATTAAACTGCGTAACACATCGGGACGACGCAACAAGGGGCTGTCAG
>JBDKHS010000199.1:0-6082 GCA_039797505.1 Pseudomonadota bacterium
CATTATCCTGCGGCATTTATGGCGGCTGCCTTGTCTTCGGACATGGACAATACCGATAAAGTGGTGATTTTAGTCAATGAATGTCGGGACATGGGTGTGAAATTGTTGCCGCCCGATATTAATGAATGTGAATACATGTTCACCGTCCCCGACAACACCCAGCGCGTGATTTATTACGGCTTGGGCGCGATTAAAGGTTTGGGCGAGGCAGCGATTAAAAATGCGTTTGAAGAACGCAAGCGCAACGGCAAATTTAAAGATTTATTCGATTTTTGCAAACGCGTAGATTTACGCAAAGTCAATCGGCGCGCACTAGAAGCGATGATTAAAGCGGGAGCTTTGGATAATTTAGGGGCGCATCGGGCAGCTTTGATGCAAACCTTAGAAAAAGCAATTAAAACCGCTGAGCAGCACAGCGCGGCACAAAGTCGTGGGCAAAATGATATTTTTGGTTCTCTGTCGGCGGTTTCACAAAATCAAGTGCGGGAAGAGGCGGCGAGTTTTTCCAGTGTTGCGGAATGGTCTGCTAAAGAACGTTTAACTGCTGAAAAAGACAGTTTAGGAATTTATCTCAGTGGGCATCCGATTGATGAATATCAGGCAGAATTAGCGCAATTAATTCGGACTTCGTTGGCAAATGTGCGCCCTGCGGAACGGCAAACGGTGCGGGTTGCGGGGATTATTGCGGAAATTCGTCAGATTAATAGCCGTCGTGGGCGTTTTGCTTCGGTGCGTTTAGAAGACAGCACCGATAAATTGGAAGTGATGATTTTTTCTGAGCTTTATCAAATCAAACAAGATGTGTTAGTCGTAGACCAATTACTGATTGCTGAGGGTGAAGTGCGTGAAGATGCGTTTAACGGCGGTTTTAGTTTGAACGCGCAAAAAGTGTTAAGTATTGCTCAAGCCCGCGAAGAGTATGCGCGCAAGATTTTGGTGGAAATTGAAGGGGAAACCAAGGAATCACGCAATGGTTTGGCAAAGCATTTGGTGGAAATTCTCAGCCCGCATCGTCAAGGGCGTTGTCCGTTTGCAATTAAATACATGCGCCGCGATGCGAAAGTGGAAATTACTTTGGGAAATGGCTGGCAATTGCGTCCTTCGCCTGAATTATTGAGCCAGTTAAAAGATTTGCTGGGCAATGATAAGGTGCGCTTGCAGTATTGATTTTATGCTGCGCCCCCAAATCCTAGCTCAGACCTGCTAGTTTTTTAAAACCTGGCAGGTCTCGGGAAGGCTTAATAAAAAGCCTATTTAGCCGCACTCTATTTTGAATTCAATCCCGCATAATCCACAATCACAGGCGCGTGATCTGAAAAACGCTCCGCTCGGTAAATTTCTACGCGCGTCACCAAATCCCGTAATACAGGCGAAATGACTTGATAATCAATGCGCCACCCGACATTTTTCGCCCAAGCCTGCCCACGATTTGACCAATATGTATATTCACCAGTAGATTGATTTAATACCCGAAACGCATCCACAAAACCCACCTCATCAAACAGTTTATTCAACCATGAACGTTCTTCAGGTGAAAACCCCGGGGAGTTTTGATTAGCTCGCCAGTTAGTCAAATCAATTTGGCGGTGAGCGGTATTCCAGTCGCCACCAATGATAATTTTAGGTGTTTGCTGTAAACGAGCTTGCAGGTAAGGTAAAAATTTTGCTAAAAACTCTAATTTAAGCAAGTGTCGTTCTGGTTTTGAACTTGAACCACTTGAATGTACGTATAAGGAGATAAAATGCAAATCGCCCAAGCGCACTTCTAAATACCGTCCTTCTTGGTCGATTTCTTCCCAGCCAATGCCTTCAATAATTTCGTCAGGCTGTTGACGAGTGTATACCGCAACCCCACTATAACCGCGCTTTTGCGCACTGTGATAGTAGCAGTGATAGCCCGCAGGATGAAACAGCGCGTCGCTGAGTTGTTCAGGTTGCGCCTTGGTTTCTTGCAAACACACCACGTCAGGCTGTTGCTGCTCTAGCCAGGTAAAAAAGCCTTTCTTTGCCGCAGCACGAATACCATTCACATTGCAAGTAATTACACGCATAGTTTGAAATTTTCTGGAATTTGAAGAGAGAAATTGAACCGCGATTCAGTGAAATCAATCGCGGTTCAAACTTTAAAAAATGAAGGGATTAATTACGACTCTGTTGCTTCGCTTGCAGGTTCAACTGGCGTTTCTTCACGCGGCACAGCGACTTCAGCAGGTTGGCGTAAATTGGGCACGGGTGAAGGTCTTTGAGACTCTTCATTTTGCTCAGTGTAATTATTCACCATAATATCCTGACCATTCAACAAGGCTGAAATTGCGCTCATCCGACGCTTAAAGCGACTTAACACGCCTGTATTATCAGCTTTGGGATTGATGATTTCAGGAACCATAATTAACACTAATTCCGTGCGAGAATTACTTTGATCAGTGCTGCCAAACAAGGTTTTCCCTATGATAGGAATATCTTTCAAACCGGGCAGACCTTGCACGTTGTCCTTGCCACGGGTTTCAATTAACCCGCCAATCACGATAGCATCACCATCTTTGACCACCACCGCCGTTTGCACTTTACGCTGGGTAAAGGCTTGCAATTGTTGGGTCGTCCGCACCCCACCCAAGGCTGAAACTTCTTGATAAATCTTAAGATTTACAATACCTTCATCATTAATACGCGGGGTCACTTTCAAAGTAATCCCCGTGTCTTTATATTGCACACTGCTGGATAATTGTGTGGTCAGGGTTGAGGAGTTCAACTGCGTAATCATCGGTTCATTCGTACCGACGTTAATCGTGGCTTCCTCATTATTACGCACCAAAATCGAAGGACGTGATAATAAGCTCACCTCATTTTCCGTGGCAATCGTATTTAAAATACTGGTCAAACGTCCTGATACTTGATTGACCACAAAACCTGATAAAGTTCCCACACTTGCGGCGGATGTGCCCGTGGTGGTGGTCGTTGCGCCAGGAATGCTTGAACCCGTGTTCGTGTTAGTCGTGGTGGTGCTGCCAGGAGAAAGTAAGCCCGTGCCAGGGATAGCAAAGTTCGTACCCACGAAACTGCCACTATTACTTGCGCCAAAGAATGCCCGCCAGTTAATCCCAAATTGATTGCTCTTGTCTAAACTCACTTCAGCAATCACCACGTTAATCATCACTTCTTTGGGCACTTGGTCTAAGCCGTGAATTGTGCCCAACAATTGGCGATAATCGCGGGGTTTGGCACGAATAATTAAACTATTCGTCGCTTCATCTGCCACGATATTCACTTTCAAATCCGCAGAAACCGCACCGCCTTCTTCACCTGTACCGGGTGCTTTTCCAGGAATTGGGACAGTAATCGGGGGTTGATTGGGGTCTGCGGAAGGAATTTGTGCAGTTTGTTGCTGATTTTTCAAACGGCGTTCTTTTTCTTCCGCCGCTTTCTTATCTTCAATTTTGAAAACGTCAGTCAAAGTGGTTGCCAATTTCTTGGCTTCCAAATTCTTCACTTGGTAAATGAAGACTTGTTCGCCGCCTTCTTCGCTGCGCTCGTCTAAAACCTCAATCCATGTGGTCACTTCATTAAAGCTACCATTGGGCGGCGCGATGGCGAGAATGGCATTAATCCGTTCCAAAGCAATGAATTGATAAGCAGGCGTTGCCCCAGCCACCCCTTTCAGGATTTTATCCAATTCCACTTGGACTTCTGCGGCTTTGCTGTTGGCGAGACGGTATAAACGCATGCCACGGTGCAGGAAGGGATCAGAGTCCATCACCGACAATAATTTATTGACGCGGTTGATGCGATCAGGGGTTGCAATCACCCCGATTAAATTCAAATTGGATAGGCTTAAAATGCGCCCTTGTGGCTCGATTAACGGCTTCAACACCGTCAACGCGGCTTCAACTGAAATATAGCGCAACGGGGTGATTTGCATCACCTCAGCGGTGTTCAAAGTTTTCAACGCGCCAGACATGCCAATATTGCCAGGTAACGAAGGGCCGCTCTTTTTGAAATGATAAACCGCGCCTTTCTTCTCCATTGACACCCCAGTATCCGTCAACAGCAGTTGCAACAAAGGCCAGAGGTCTTCACGTTTTAAAGGTTTATCGGGCGGGGTGCGCAAAGTCACCTTGTCGGCAATCGCGGGATCAATGACCACACTTAAACCCAGCGCGTCGGCAATGGTTTCAATCAATTGGCGCAGATCAACTTGCTCAAAGTTGAGTTCTAAGGGGGTATCGCTTTTGACACTGAACTCAGCAGGCATTTTTTCTGCCGAGCCACCCATATTAGGTAAACTTCCCACGCGATTCACTTGTTTGAGCGGCAAGGATCGGGGTTTGACAGTGGGCGTTTTAGGAACTGCGGTGTTAGCGACAGGGGCAGTCGTTGCTCTGCGGTTTTGCAACTCATCCAATGCCATTTCTGAGGCACTTGTGGGAGGTTTTCTTGCAGGGGGAGGGGCACAGGCAACAACAACGCTGCTACACAACAATACGAGACTTAGTCGTTTTGAAACAGCCAAAAGTGTATCCTTCTATCAAGTGGCGACTCGTTCAAGAGTCTAAAATTGAGTTATCGCTTAGTCTTAATTCACACAGGCTACAGGTTCATCGCGAGACTTTTGTTGAATACCGCATTAAAAATATAATCGATTGAATCGATAAGATAATTACTTTGAACCGCGCAAATCCCAAGCAGAATAAATAATGATCGTCCATTATAGCAAAATATTAACGATTGATTTGAATCATGTATTCATAAAACATTTACTGCTTTTAACGGTCGCTCTAAATCCTCTGAACGGGGCTAAACATAAAAGATCATGAGGATGAAATAACTTGTTATTTCTTTATCGTTGCCAAACTTCGTTGAATTAATAACCTAACCTGAGTTCGGGATAAGAAAAGTTTTTAAGCAATAGTAGGGTGGAATACGCTACGCTATTCCACCCTACTACAAATATTTCTTATCCCGAACTTAGGTTATTTAGCACGGCTCTTATTTCAAACCCGCAATTTTTACGACTTTCGCAACACAGCAGCAATGAATACCAAGCCCGCCCCCACGAAAAACGAATAACTCACCACTTCTTGCCAAAATAACCAGCCATACAAGGTTGAAAATAAGACAGCGGTATAGCTGAAAATCCCCATTTGAGCAGCGGGCGCGAGTTGATAAGCCTCGGTCATGCACAATTGTCCCAAGGTTGCTAAGCCACTCATTAATAAGACTAAACCCCATGCAGAGGCGCTGGGCATCACCCACGCCCAAAACATAGGCACGCTGGAAACGATTGCGCCAATAAAGGCGAAATAAAACACAATGCGGGTGCTGGGTTCAGTGTCGGACATGCAGCGAATGCTGGTTTTTGCCACCGCCGCCAACGCACCGCCCGTTAAACCAATCAATGCGCCCCATGAAAGATTGTTCATGCTGGGATTTAAAATAATCACCACGCCAATAAAACCAATGAGAATCGCGATTTTGACCATGCGCGGCACTGACTCGCCCAGCCATAACGCGCCAACCACAGGAATGAAAAACGGAGTAGTCATTTTCAACAGCGAAGCTTCTGCCAAAGGCAGCACAGCTAAACTGTAGAAAAAACAATACATCGCGCCTAGCCCTGCCAAAGCGCGTAAGGCATGAAAACGCAAACGTGTGGTGTGGAAACTGTGTATACCATCGCGCAACATCCACGGCAATAAAATTAAAATCACGATGCCGTTGCGTAAAAAAACGATGGTTTCACTGGAAAGGGTTTGAGAAAGTAGCTTAATTGTTGCGCCCATTGAGGCGAAAGCGAACTCAGAAGCAATCATTAATAATGCCCCTAACAGCATCGGTGAAGGGCGAGAGACTCCGTAAATTTTTGAATACCTTTATGTTTTTTAAACTGTGTAAATCTTAACTGAAGCCCCCAACCCCCTAAAGGGGAGGGCTAGTGCAAGAAGCATAATACTTTTTAAAACATAGGATTATGCTAGTTTTTCTTTTTCTTAATTTCATATATTTGTGTATTTAGCCGTTTATTTTGTCTATTTACGACCCTTTTTTAACTTATTTTTATAACGAGTCTTTTATAAAAATAGCAGAC
>JBDKHS010000200.1:0-6511 GCA_039797505.1 Pseudomonadota bacterium
ACGCCGCTGGGATTATCTTCGGTGCGACTACGCCGTTCTTCAGCCACGACTTGACGTTCTTTTTTAAATTCTGCTTCGTCGAGCAATAAATTCCGCATCCGATCCGCTTCTAATTCAAAGCTGGTTTCTAAGCGGTCGCTGGCGATATTTTGAAAATAGGCAGTGTAATCTTGTGAAGTAAACGCATTTTCAGTTGCGCCATTTGCCGCCATGATGCGCGAAAATTCACCTTGTGGGTGGCTAGGCGTGCCTTTGAACATTAAATGTTCCAACATGTGGGACAAGCCCGTTTTGCCTTCGGTTTCATAACTCGAACCGACTTTGTACCACACTTGACTGGTGACAATTGGGGCGCGGTGGTCTTCTTTCACCAAAAGTTGCAAACCGTTGTCTAATTTGAATTCATGGACTTCGCCCGCCGCCGCAAACACCAGCGGGGATTGTAATAAACACAATCCTAATAATCGGGGTAATATGCGTGAACAGCTCATCGCTGGATTCTCCTTGTGAGAATAGATTATGGAAATAATGCGCTAGCATAACACCATTGCTCAAATGGCGATTAAGCACTTAGGCACAATGAAGGCGGGCACGAAAATTTCAACGGGTAATTCTATGACTATAAACAGTGAGATACCGAAAGACGCTAACATTCATCACATATTTCTGGCAAAATATCCCAAAATACTTTATTGAAACTAATTATTTACTGCATTTCCTTGTTATTTTCGTCGCATGAAAACCAGTGCTTATGTTGCCTTAAAATGTCGCTCGGAGGGAAACTTTGAAATCTGATTGATTATCATAGCTTTTTTATTAAATCGACATTCTCTCTTTCCGAGAGCCTCTTGTTTCATGCTTCATAACTCCCAGACATTTATATGTGATGACGACATTTTCTCTTTCTAGCTTATTTTTTCTGTCTAGTGTGCAGCTTTGTTTTGTTGATAAAGCCGGTTATATCCAACAAATCAGTCAAAAACTTGCTGAAACTTTTGGTTTTAGTCCCGACGAACTACAAAATTGTGCTTATGAAAGTTTTATTCATCCTGAAGATTTGCCTGCCACGCAACACGTATTAAGCAATTTGTCCTGTGGTCAGAATACGAAAATTTCTAATCGTTATCGTTGTCATAATGGCAGCTATCAATGGGTCACTTGGGAATTTAGCCGTGATGCCGTATCAGAAGGCTTTTTCGCAGCTGCCACGCCCATTAATACTGAACCGAATGTTCTGAAAGACGCTAAACGCTATCACAAATTATTTGAAAAAAGTCCGATGGCGATTTTAATCGTCAGTCCACAGGGTCGTCCTTTAATGGTGAATCCTGCGATGGTGAAGATGTTGGGCTACAGCGAAACTGAATTATTGCAGATGCACATCTCTGAATTTACCCATCCTGATGACATTGAATGGACAGGGGCTTATTATCGTTCACTGGTTGCAGGAAATATCGAGAATTATCAATTAGAAAAACGCTATATCACCAAAGATAATAAACTGTTATGGGTGCAATTGAGTGCAACTCGGTTTTCTACACCAGAAGATGAAGAAGTGCAATACATGGGGATGATGCAAGATATTACCCCACAAAAACAGATTGAAAACATGCTACGCGAGCGAGAAGAACGTTTTGATTTAGCGATGCGCGGCGCAAATGATGGCTTGTGGGATTGGAACATTGACAAGGGTGAAGTCTATTATTCGCCTCGTTGGAAAGCGATGTTGGGCTATGCTGAATATGAATTAGCCTCTGATGTCCAAACTTTTATTAATCTGCTGCATCCTGATGAATGTGTCAGTGTATTACAAAAAAATTATGACTATGTTGAAGGCAAAGCGGCAAACTACGAAAGCACACATCGGATGCGCCACCGTGAGGGACATTATCTTTGGATATTGTCACGCGGCACGCTGGTGTATAACAGTGATGGTAAAGCCTATCGCATGGTAGGTACACAAACCGACATTACTGAAAAGAAAATTGCTGAACAAAACCTACACGCCACCAAAGAATTTCTCGATAAAATTATTAATAATATTCCGATGTTAGTCTTTGTCAAAGACCGACAACATCGCTATGTTTTATTAAATAACGCATTTTGTGAAAGCATCGGCAAAGAGCATGACAGCCTCCTAGGCAAAACGGACGCTGCATTTTATCCACCCGAACAAGTGAAAGTTTTTTGGGAAAGTGATGATCTCACTTTTACCACAGGGGCGAGTAATGATGCTGAAATTGAATACACCACCGCTGAGGGCGTGCGCACGGGCTTAAATAAGAAAAGCCTATATACTGATCCCCAAGGCAATGCGTTTATTATCGGCTGCACGGTTGACATCACTGAACTGAAACGCAATGAACAAGCCTTAAAAGCCCGCGACAAATTATTTCAAGCCGTCGCACAAGCCACGCAAGCCTTACTCATGGGCACAGATCAACAACTTGCCAACAGCCAAGTGCTAGAGTTAGTGGGCAAGGCAACGGGCGCGGATCGGGTTTATATTTTTCAAAACAGTCTTGATCCTGAGACCGGTGAATTGTTGTGCAGTCAACGCCTGAAGTGGAGTCAACGCTACAGCGGCATTTTGCGCGACAATCCGCATTTACAAAATATGTCCTATCGCAACTTGCTTGAAAATTGGTATGAGCATTTACTTGAACATAAGTCAGTGCAAGCCGTGGTTGAAGATTTATCGCCACACCTACAAAGCCTGCTCAAGCCACATCATACCCGTTCTTTCTTAGTCGTACCGCTGTATGTTAATGAACAGTTTTGGGGCTTCATCGGCATGGATGACTGTCAGCGTGGACGGATTTGGTCACAAAATCACATCACCATGCTGCAAATGATTGGCGACAGTTTGCGCGGGGCTTTGGTGCGTCAACAAGCAGAAGCCCAGTTACAACAGGCATTGCAACGCAATCGCTTAATCTTGGAAAGTTCCGTAGACGGTATAGCCCTGATTACCTGTCAAGGCGTATTGCAAGAAGTGAATCGTGCCTTGTGCCAATTAATGGGCTATAGCGCAGAAGAATTAATCGGAACGTCAGTATTACGTTATGTTATCGCCCGCACGGCTGAAGAAAGTGCCGCAAAAATCAAAGAAGTGCTGAGCAAAGGCTCAGATTGTTTTGAACGCCGCGTACAACATAAATCGGGCGCGATATTAGACATTGAGGTCAGCGTCACCTGCGTGCAGTTTGACCGCGAAATTTTATTATTTGCCATCATTCGCGACATTGGAGAACGTAAGCGTTTCACCGATGAATTGCAAAAATCAAAAGAAGCGGCAGAAGCTGCCAATCACGCCAAAAGCGCATTTCTAGCCACCATGAGCCATGAAATTCGTACCCCAATGAATGGGGTGATTGGGATGACGGATTTATTACTGCACACCGAACTCAGCCACCAACAACGCGATTATGTCCAAACCTTACGCAGTTCAGGCGAAGGTTTACTGACCCTCATCAATGATATTTTAGACTTCTCAAAAATTGAGGCAGGCAAGTTGGTTTTAGAAAAAGTGCCCTTCGATTTACACAGTGTTATTGAAGAAGTGATTGGGCTATTTGCTGCGGTTGCAGATAAAAAACAGCTAGAACTAATTTACCAACTCGATTTTCTCGCGCAACAAGTGTGTGCGGATTCGGGACGAATTCGACAAATTTTAATTAATTTACTGGGCAACGCGCTTAAATTTACCGAGCGTGGCGAGATTCGGCTCAGACTACAACGCATCACAGAAACCGAGTGTGAATATTTATTGCGTTTTGAAATCAGTGATACTGGGATTGGTGTCAGTGAAGAACAGCGCAAATCTTTATTTCAAGCCTTCACGCAAGCCGACAGCTCCACCACACGGCGTTATGGCGGCACCGGTTTGGGCTTGGTGATTGTTGAACGTTTAGTGCATTTGTTTGGGGGCGAGATTGGTTTTGAAAGTGAATATGGCAAAGGCAGCACTTTCCGGTTCAGTTTAACACTTGCCAAGGCAGAGCAATTTAGTCTACCCTTGTCAGATCACCGTTGTTTAGCAGGGATTAAAGTGTTGGTGGTCGACGATAATCCGACACAACGTTTGTTACTCGTCTCTTATTTACAGCAGTGGGGCATGCAAGCCGAAGCAATTGGCGATGGGCGGGTTGCACTCCACTTAATTCGCCGCGCCTTAGAACAAGATAAACCTTACAAACTTGCTATAATTGATGCCCAAATGCCAGGCATGAATGGTGCAGAATTGGTAACTGCCTTGCGTTCAGAAGCGCGGCTGCATGAATTGACGATTTTAGTGTTAACCACAATCACGATCTCGATTAAAAACAGTTGTGCGCAACAAGTCCAATATTCATTACCAAAGCCGATTAGCCAACGCCATTTATTAAATGCGATTATCGATAGCCTGGCGCAAAAGCCCAATCAACCCCCCTTATCCTTGACCTTTACCCCACAGATTTCATCTTTTATGAACACACGCAAAATTCTGTTAGTTGAAGACAATGCCGTCAATCAAAAAGTGGCAGATATTATGTTGAAAAAACTCAACTGTGAAGTCACGCTGGCAAATAATGGCAAAGAAGCCGTTGCCAGGCTACAACAGCCCCATGATTTTGACTTGATATTTATGGACTGCCAAATGCCAGAAATGGATGGTTTTGAAGCCACCCGCGAAATTCGGAAATTGGAAACCAAACATATTCCCATTGTGGCACTCACCGCCAATGCAATGGAAGGCGATGCACAACGTTGCCAAGCGGCGGGCATGGATGATTATTTAAGCAAGCCTGTGAAATTGCAAGATTTCGAGCGCATTCTGCAACGTTGGGGGCGTGTTGAATAATTTGAGCCTTCCTGAAGACATTTTAGTTGACAGCCTTACCCTCAATCGCTGGAAAAGTTTAAGCACCCAGCAAAATTCAGGGGCATGGCTGGAATTACGCGATTTTTTTCTGGAGCACAGTGCACAACTACTGCAAGACATGCGTCTGGCGTGCACCTTGAATGACATGATGGAATTAGAAAAACTCGCTCACCAGCTCAAAGGCACAGCGGCAAGTTTTGGCGCACCGCAGTTAGCTAAGCTCAGTGAACTTATCCAAGATCAATGCACATCTCAGCAACATGATAAAATACTAATATTACTTCAGGCTCTCACGGTTTGTTATGAACATACTCGTGTAGAAATCATGGGTTATTAGAGGTATTTAAATTATGTCTCAGCAAAATTCTGTGCGTTTAGCGGTCTTACTTGCCATGACAAGCTTGGCGGCTTGTAATTCCTCCGACGATAAGGTCGATCTTGATAGCCAGCTACAAAGTCTCATTGCTCAAAATAGTTTAACAGGTGACCCCAGCCGTGGGCGTAATCTACCCAGCATTAATACCCCCTTGGCACAATTGGGCAAGAAATTATTTTTCAGCAAAGCCTTGGGCGGTGATAAGGACAGTGCGTGTGTGAGTTGTCACCATCCGAGTTTGGGCGGTGGCGATGGTTTGTCCTTACCGACAGGGGTGATGGCGGCAAATCCTGATTTACTAGGGCCTGGGCGGATGCAGTTTAGCACGGCGGATCATTACGATGGCGGCCCGAATGTGCCCCGTAATGCGCCGACGACTTTCAATATTGGGATGTGGGACAGCGTGCTATTTCTGGATGGACGTACAGAAAGTTTAGGCAAAACCCCCAAAACCAATGGCGACGATGGCAAGGGAATACGCAGTCCTGATAGTTTATTTGGCATTGCTGATCCCTTGGCAGGCACAAATTTGGCGGCAACCCAATCCCGTTTCCCTTCGACTTCGATTGAAGAAATGCGCGGTTATGTGTTTGCACTGAATCAAAGCAATGAAGCAATGCGCACTGCTTTGGTGAAACGTTTAAGTGATCAAGTCATTCCCAATACGTGGGGCACTGAATTCGAGCGCGTCTTTGGCGATTCTACTCTGAGTTATGCCCGCATTGCCGAAGCCATTGGCGCGTATGAACGTTCACAAGTATTTATTAATACGCCTTGGAAACGCTATATCGAAGGCGACCGCAGCGCATTAAGCGATTCAGCCAAACAAGGTGCAGCTTTATTTTTTACCTCTGTGGCACAAGGGGGCGCAGGTTGCAATACTTGTCACACGGGCGATTTCTTCACCGATGAAAAATTTCATGTGTTGGCACTTCCACAGATTGGGCGTGGCAAAGGTGATGGTGTGACTTTAGATGATGATTTTGGGCGTTATCGTGAAAGTAAACAAGCGGATGATAAATATGCGTTCCGCACGCTGAGTTTGTTAAATGTCGAAGTGACTGGACCTTATGGACACGACGGTGCGTATAACTCTTTAGAAGACATCATTCGCCACAATACCAATCCTGAAGCCGCGGTGGCAGCTTATGACTTTAGCTTGAAAAATTTAGATAGCTATGTGCAGCACGATAATGCGCTCGCCAACACACAAGCGGCTTTAGCACAATTTAAATCCTTGCAAAGCAGAGGCGTGTCGAAATTAACGCCTG
>JBDKHS010000201.1:0-6395 GCA_039797505.1 Pseudomonadota bacterium
ATATTCCATCAACAGCTCTTCGAGCAATTCTAAAGATTCTACGTCTAAACCGTTAGTCGGTTCGTCTAAAACCAAGACATTCGCAGGTTTTGTAAATAAATAAGCCAATAACAAACGGTTACGTTCACCGCCCGATAAAGATTTCACAGGCGAGCGCGCGCGGGCGGGTGCAAATAAGAAATCGGCTAAATAAGACATCACATGTTTATTTTGCCCATTAATCATTAAGAAATCACTGCCTTGCGAAACCACGTCAAACACGCTTTGTTCAGGATTGAGCTGGGCGCGTAATTGGTCAAAATAGGCAATCTGCAAATGCGTGCCGTGTTTAATTTCGCCGGTGTCGGGAGCTAATTCACCGAGCAACATTTTCAACAAGGTGGTTTTACCCGCGCCATTGACCCCAATCAGCCCGACTTTGTCGCCGCGCATAATCACGGTGGAGAAGGGTTTAATGATGGTGCGCTCGCCATAAACTTTGCTGATGTTGTCGGCTTCAATCACAATTTTGCCGCTGGTTTCGCTGGCATTGACTTGCACGCGCATACTGCCGACTTGTTCGCGGCGGGTGGAGCGTTCTTTGCGTAAACGTTCCAAAGCACGAACTCTGCCTTCATTGCGGGTGCGGCGCGCTTTCACGCCTTGTCGAATCCACACTTCTTCCTGCGCTAAAACTTTGTCGAATTTGGCGGCGTGGGCGGCTTCAACTGCGAGCATTTCTTGCTTGGTGATTAAATAACGCGCGTAATCACTGGGATAGCTGGTCATTTGCCCGCGATCTAATTCAATAATCCGCGTGGCAACATGTTGCATAAAATTGCGGTCATGGCTGATGAATACCAAGCCGCCGTTGAATTCGACCAAGATTTCTTCAAGCCAAGTGATGGCTTCAATGTCTAAATGGTTAGTCGGTTCGTCAAGCAGCAACACGTCAGGTTCGGTGACTAAAATCTGCGCGAGTGCAACGCGGCGTTTCCAACCGCCTGATAAACTGCTCATTTTTTGTTCAGCAGGCAATTCTAAACGCGATAATACGGTTTCAACGCGCTGCTCTAATCGCCAGCCGTCTTGGGCTTCTAAACGTTGTTGCACGCTTTCTAATTGTGCCAGTAATTGGTCGTTGCATTCGTGGGCGAGTTGGTGCACGAGGTCGTGATAGGCTTCGACCAATTGCCCAACATCGCCTAAGCTATTGGCGACGGCGTGAAACACGGTGTCTTCGGGATTAAATAAGGGTTCTTGAGCGAGTCGTGCAATGCGACAGCTTGGAATACGTTCAACTTTGCCGCTGTCTGCGGGTAAATCGCCGCTCAGAATTTGTAAAAAAGTGGATTTGCCTTCGCCATTGCGTCCGATTAAACAGACGCGCTCGCCTTTTTCAAGACGGAAGCTGACTTTATCGAGCAAGGCGACGTGTCCAAAAGCAATCGAGGTATTATCAAGGCTAATCAATGACATAGAAATAACATCTTATTTGAAATTTGGGGAAGAAACTTAGTTTATTGCGCTAAGTTTTTGTATGAGGAGGCTATTATGACACAGGCAGTTGGGATCGTGGGAATTGTGAATCTTTTAACAAGTTTCTCATCAGTTGCTAACTCGATGTGGCTGTGTGAATAAAGGCACGCCTGCGTCAACCTTAAAAAACGTTTTAAAGCAGCTTTCATTGAGTCCTTAAGAGAAAATATCTTCTCTCTAAACAGACATCTTGTTAGACGCGCTTTGAGGCATACACCTAGAATAATCACGTTTCACGCTTAGGGTGGAGTACGCTACGCTATTCCACCCTGCTACTACAAAACTTTATCCTAAACTCAGATTATTTATAATAAAATCATTATACTAGGATTTATGCAGTGCATAATAATCACTCATTGTAAATAAAAGAGTTCAAGTTTAAACTGCATAACGCCTGAATAAATAATCTTGAAAATAGTTTGCACGCTGGGTTTGTTTTAAGCACAATTCCCTATCATCTTGAAAATATTATTGGCTAAAAAATGGAACAATCCCCAACTTCCCACGAATCTGGACTAAAAAGTCGAGAAATACGGAATTTAGTCGCAAAAAACATGGTCATATCCGTGTTAGCAAGAATACTTCAATTAGGTTCACGCTTATTTTTGCCTCCCATCACGCTCGCCTATGTCAGCTTAGAAGAGTATGGCATTTGGGCGGTTTGCTTTATTTTGATTGGTTATTTAGGCATGGGGGCATTCGGGGTTTCCAATGTGTATATTCGTTACATTGCTGAATACCATGCCAACCACCAAACCCAACGTATCAATGGGTTAATGTCTACAGGCATTATTTTTGTGTGTGGTATTTGTGCAGTATTAATGGGCGTGTTGTGGTTTTCCCTACCTGACTTAATTGAACATAGTTTTCATATTTCCCCACATCTTCGACAAACGGCATTTATTTTGATTTATGGGGCGGCCAGTATTTTTATACTGGAGCTGATTATGGGTGCATTCATCTATCTTTTAGAAGGATTACAACGTTTTGCAGTGACCGCACTCGCCTCCACCGCTGCATCATTATTAGAAACAGGCTTAGCAATTTTACTGCTGTTTTTAGGTGTCGGCATTTATTCATTGCTGTATGCGTTTATTGCACGTTATATTTTTTATATTACGGCTTGTGTACGTGCCAGTTACCGTGAATTGCCTGAGCTTTCGGTGCATATCAGAAATTTTAGTACCCATTATTTACCCTTATTTTTTAGATTTGGTGCAATTGCCCAAGCAATGGGGATTTTATCTATTGTTGTCCAGTCCTTAGAAAAATTAATTGCCAGCATGAGCTTAGGCGTGGTTGCAACGGGTTTATTAGATGTAGGATCAAAACTACCCAGCACCGCCACCAGTATTCCTGCGGCAATGACCAGTGCTTTCTTGCCAGCAAGTTCATATTTACACACCCAAAATCGCAAAGTTGAATTAAGTGATATGTATTTACGTGGCTCACGCTCGATGAATTTAATCACAGGATTATTAATGGGTTTTTTAATGGCATTTGCTCATCAAATCATGATGCTATGGTTAGGCAACGACCCAAAATATTTAATTGCTGTTGATATTATGATGTTATTTACTTTACCGCAACAAACTCATATTTTGACGGGTTTAGGTTCTGCGATTTTTTACGGTATTGAAAAACCCATTTTAACCCTGTCTTATCCCTTATTGAGAATTGGGCTATTATTGCCATTTGCAGCGTTGTATTGGTTAAATCTGGTGGAATTGAATATTATTAATTTAGTACTGGCGGTCACCGCAACAACGCTGCTCAGTGCCTTAATTTATTTGATACAAATTAATCGCTATATGGGCGTGTCACACTGGAAATTTTTTCTTAAAGTTTTGCTGCCCGGTGCATTTCCGTATGCCTGTGGATTTACAAGCCTGTGGGTGCTGGATTTATTATGGACAAGCCCCGTTATCAACCGTGCTTCAGCATTCTCGTTTTTAATAACAGGCGGAATTTTATACTGTCTTATTGCACTGCCGGGCATTTATTGGGGGGTTTATGATTCACATGGACGAGCCGAATTACGCGTTTTAATATTGCGCGGTATCGTATTTCTAGGGAAATTTATTCCTGCGTTACGGCGTTGAGATATGCAGCAATCTAATTTTACGGGCAATACTTAATTATTTAAAAAAGCTTGTAAAATTCTCGCCGCTGGAGCTAGGTTGTCAAAAAAGCGGATTGTAGGTGCGAATTTATTCGCATGAATTTTTAATTCGAGCGCGTTGTGCGAATAAATTCGCACCTACAAAACCCTCATAAGAATAATTTCAAATCGGTTCTATCAGCTTAATTTCGTCGTATTCAGCTTATCAATAACACTGCAATACAAAAATCACCCGCGAGAAATCAGCTTTTCGCAAATCTTGTTCTCGAATCAGAATATACAGCATTCCCATATCGCCCCACATAAAATCCAGCACTTCATCTGAATCAATTTGCCAGAGCAAATGCCAAGGCTCTTCCGAGGTTAAGTCTGGAAATAATTGTTTTGATAAGGATTGTGCTTCAAAACAAGGATCACCTTGAATACTCCACGGATAACCCAGCACTTGGTGCTTGCTGCTGTCATCGGTGTCCATAAATTCCAAATAGGCTTCTTCTTCGGTTTCAGACAGCGTAAACAATTCATTGAGAATTTCCACATCGGGAAAACTGTGTAGCAGTGAAAAGTCCACGCTGGCTTCTTCAGATGCACTGGGAACGGGGTCAGCGATGTGTTGACATTGCACTAGCTCAGGTTCAGGGTGAAAAACCACACGCCAATAGGCAGAGTCATCCAAACCACCGCCCCAAGGGGCTTCTTCCAAGTCATAGAAAAACTGCAAAATACCTTTTGTAGGCAAGACTTCGCTGAGCATGGGCAGTTTTGCGGTTAATTCTGCAAAATTTAACTGCGCAATAAAGCTTAAAGGTTCAGCCTGTGGATTTTTGGGCAAACTGCCTTCAAGACTGAGATATGGCGTTCCCCCAAACTTGCTGGCGAGGGGCGACAAGGGTGTTTTCGCGATATGTGGATGTAACTGTGCCGCAGGTTGCACTGAGCGGCTTAAAAATTCTTGAAAGCGGCTTAGCAGTTTTGGTAATTGTAGGGGAGATTGCATAGTATCGTGCTCGTCTTCAGATTAATTGCGATCAAAATACACTAATCTTTGTTGCCAAAGTATGAAATCCCACGCGATGAATGCAATAAACCAAGATTTTTATAAAGACTTTTTATGAGCTTGATTCATCTATTATTTATGATGCGGGAAATTCAGTGCACCTGTGTACGCATCATCCAATTTTGCCCCCGTCACATCGGTTTCACTCATATTGGCTTTAAATAAATTTGCGCCGGTCAAATACGCTTCAATCAAATTGGCTTCGGTCAAATTGGTTTTAAACAAATTTGCCCCCGTCAAATTGGCGCGGAATAAATCCGATTCAAATAAATTCGCCCGAAATAAATTCGCTTCTGAAAGATTTGCACCCGACAAATAAGATTCAATGAGATATGCTTTGGTCAAATTCGCTTCTGATAAATTGGCATCGGTGAGATTGGTTTTTGCTAAATACGACTCGCTTAAATTTGCCTCACTCAAGTCCGCCTTGCTCAAGTTCGCACGGCTTAAATTCGCTTCACTTAAATTCGCGCCTGATAAATTTGCACCCGATAAATTGGCATCGGTTAAATCAGCTTTGCTCAAGTTGGCTCGAAATAAATCCGCCTTAGTGAGATTAATACCCACCAAATTACCCCCTGAGAGGTCAGGAAAACTGTCTGCTTGTGCACGCCAGCTATTCCATGCTTTTACGCCTTGTTGAAGAATGGCGAGATGTTCCGCATTTGCCATGAATAAATCCCTACTGCTACTCGCTAGACACAGACTTTCATAAACCATGGCAAGCTGTTGCTGCATGGATGCGTATCAAATTGGAGAAATAATGCGTGCGTGTGCTGAATAAAAATCATTATGTTTTTTCTGGATAATTATCTATGGGAGACATGATTAAACCTTAACTGCTTCATATTTTAACCATAATATCCTTGCGCACGTTTGAGTACACAAGTTCTAAACTGAGGGGGAAACTTGCTGTGCAGTTTACGCGATTCTGCATAAGATTTCCTTAATTTGAAAGCATTGTATAGCTTACAGAGTATTAGGCAGCTTGTACAAATTTTGTAAACACTCAGCAAGGTCAAGATGCTTGCGAGAATGATCCATACAGCATATTATTGAAAAAATTTTCGTTTGACCGAACTGGAGTACAGAATGCCTGATTATCTCATCGCCCCCTCAATTTTATCTGCCGACTTTGCCCGCTTAGGCGAAGAAGTAAATAACGTGTTGGCTGCTGGGGCAGATATAGTGCATTTTGACGTGATGGATAATCACTACGTTCCCAATTTAACCATTGGTCCTTTGGTGTGCGAAGCCCTGCGTAAACATGGCATCACTGCACCGATTGACGTGCATTTGATGGTAAAACCCGTAGACCGCCTTATTCCCGACTTCGCCAAAGCAGGCGCAACTTACATCACTTTTCACCCCGAAGCCAGCGAACATATTGATCGCAGTTTGCAATTGATTCGGGACTGTGGCTGCAAATCAGGTTTAGTCTTCAATCCTGCCACCCCGCTGCATTATTTAGACTATGTTTTAGACAAAGTCGATATGATTTTACTGATGTCAGTCAACCCCGGTTTCGGCGGGCAATCCTTTATTCCTTCGACTTTGGACAAATTGCGCCAAGTGCGAAAATTAATCGACAATAGTGGGCACAAAATTCGCTTAGAAGTGGATGGCGGAATTAAAATCGATAATATTCGAGAAGTTGCCGCCGCAGGCGCAGACACTTTTGTTGCAGGTTCGGCGATT
>JBDKHS010000202.1:0-3380 GCA_039797505.1 Pseudomonadota bacterium
ACGCTCTTCCGATCTCTTTATCTTTGCAATTCGATGTCAATGAGCTACAACAGGGTAAAAATAAAGTTTTAGAACGCGCTCAGTTGAAAGGCACAGGCACAGTCGGTGCACACCAACTCACTGCTGACGTGACTTTGCCACAAGAACGCATTCAATTGGCGTTGCAAGGTGGGCTAAATCTGGCGGAACAACGCTGGCAAGGCAGTATTCAAAATCTGAAATTAGTGTCGAAATTATTGCAAACTTGGCAAACCCGTCAAAATACAGCGTTATCACTGTCAGCAAAACAAGTACAGCTCGCGCCCTTGTGCTTATTTGGTGAGGACAATGCTCAAATCTGTTTACAAGCCAACGCCATTCCTCAGGGACAAACCAGCGCGAAGCTGCAAATTTCTCAGATTAATTTCAATCGCTTACGTCCATTTTTACCGCCAGAAACTCAAATCACGGGTGTGTTAAATGCGGAGTTGAACGCGAATATCACCGCTGAGCAGCGCATTGACAGCAAAGCCACGGTGAAAATTTCTGAAGGTTTGATAAAAACCAAAATTGATGACGAAGTGCTGCAACTCAATCATCAGGGCGGCACGGTGAATTTAGTGATTGCACCGCAGGGTTTGGATGCACAATTAGCATTTGCGCTGGATGCAAATAATGCGTTGCGAGCTAAAGTTTTATTGCCTAAATTCAATAAATTACCCTTGAAAGCCAATCAGGCAATTCAGGGCGAGTTACAAGCACAATTTAATAAATTCAATTTAGTGTCGATGTTTGCGCCCAGTGTGGAAAATGTCGCGGGCAAGTTCAATGCGAATCTGCAAATTCTGGGCAGTTTGGACAATCCGCAACTGAAAGGTTTGTTGCAATTGCAAGAAGCGAATGCAGATATTCCCCAAGTTGGCTTGCAATTTAAGAAGTTACAACTGGCTTTACAAGGCGCGGGGCAGGATTTACAACTCAATGCTTCAGTGAATTCGGGCGCGGGACAATTGCGCTTACAGGGCAAATTCAATCTGCCCAGCGTGGATAAACTTAACGGCAATTTAAGCTTGCAGGGCGAGCGTTTTGAGGCGGTGAATATGCCTTTCGCCAATGCTTTAATTTCTCCGAATTTGAAAATTGAAATCGCGCCGCAAAAAATCCATGTGCAAGGCGAAGTCACTATTCCCGAGGCGACTTTAAGCCCGCCTGAAAAAGAAGGCGCGGTGAATGCCTCTGATGATGTGGTAATCATTAATAAAAATAAGCCTGAGCCTGAAGTTGCGCCCGCTGCGATGGCGGTTTCCAGTAATGTGAGTTTGATTTTTGGCGATAAGATTAGTTTTAAAGGCGCGGGTTTTAGCACCAAAATTAAGGGGCGTTTACAAGTCAGCAATCAGCCACATAAATTAACCTCGGCAAACGGCGAATTGCAGTTGGTGGATGGTTTGTATAAGGCTTATGGGCAAAATCTGAAAATTCAGCGCGGACGGATTTTCTTTGCAGGCGGCCCGATTGATAATCCGATGTTAGATGTGCGGGCAGTGCGCGAGGTGCAGGATGTGAAGGCAGGCGTGAAAGTCAGCGGTACGGCGCAGTCGCCACAAATTGATTTATTTTCAGAGCCGATGTTAGACCAAACGAATATTTTATCTTACATTGTGTTAGGAAAACCTGCGGCGCAAGCGACTAAAGGCGGCGATAATCAAGCCTTACTCAGTGCGATGGCTTCGTCGGCGGCAATGGAGCAAGGCGATGGTTTTGCCAAGAAAATGGCGAACGATTTGGGTTTAGACGATGCGGGCATTGGCAGTAATACCCAAAATAATCCGAATGTTCCCAGCGCATCGAGCGCGAATAAAAGCAGCGGCATGGGCGACAGTGCGCTCACCGTGGGAAAATATTTAACTCCAGAGCTGTATATCAGTTATGGTGTGGGTTTGTTTGATTCGAGTACAATTTTTAAAATTCGGTATTTGCTCAGCAAGCGCTGGACATTGGAAACGCAGACGGGCACGTATAGCGGCGTTGATGTGCGTTATGGTTTGGAAAATTGAGGATAAAATATGAGCAGTTCAACTTTGGATTTACTCGAAAAACATCACCGCGATGGGCCAGAATTCGCAAAATATATGCTGATGAGCGGACAAAAACGTTTCGATGCGAGTTTTTGGGCGGCATGGAAACAATGGATGATTCCTGCCTTGGGCAGTCCTGCGGTGATTGCAGATTTTGGCTGTGGGCCTGCGGCATTGTTAAAATTGTTGAAAGCCTTTCATCCGCAAGCCAAATTAATTGGGGTGGAATTTGCGCCGTACATGTTGGAACATATCGACCCCAAAATGTTTCAGGTGATTGCGCACGATTTGCATTTACCCAATTTGCCACTGGAAGCTAATAGCGTCGATGTGATTGTCAGCACGCACACTTTACACGAATTAAATCAGCCTGTGCGTTTGTTGGAATCGGTGCATCGCTGTTTGAAAGTCGGCGGGCGTGCCTTGTTAATTGATTGGGTGCGTGTGCCTTTGCCGACGTATTTGGAAATTCAGAATGAACAAGCGGTGTTTGAAAAAGATGAACCTGCCTTAGAAGATGTGTTTGTGCATTTCATGGAACACAATCGCTATGAACGCGAAGATATTGATTGGTTATTGAATAAGCTGGGCTTTAAGATTTTGGAAAGCGTCACTTTAGAAAAGCCGCAGTTTGCACGGTGGGTGGTGGAAAAAGTCGCTTAGTTTTTTTAAAGAAGCCCCTAAAGGGGACTTAAAACCTTAAATTACTTGTCTTTAGCCCCCTTTAGGGGGTTGGGGGCTGTCTTTAAAAGCGATTTTGGGGCGGGTTTTATTTTCTCATCCATCTTGAGCACTCATGCCGATTATTTTACAAACCACAGGCTTATTAATTTTATCGAATATGTTCATGGCGTTTGCGTGGTATGCGCATTTGAAAGAACTGAACGATAAGCCTTGGTATATTGCCGCCTTGCTAAGTTGGGGCGTGGCGTTGTTCGAGTATTTATTACAAGTGCCTGCCAATCGTATTGGTTACACGGCATTCAATTTGGGACAACTCAAAATCCTGCAAGAAGTGATCAGTCTTGCGGTGTTCATTCCCTTTGCAGTGTTTTATATGCAGCAGCCTTTACGCTTGGATTATTTGTGGGCGGGACTGTGTTTATTGGGCGCGGTATATTTTATTTTTCGGGGCTAGGGTTCGTCATCAATTAAGTGAAGTTGTCTGTTTCAGCGGCGTGTAGCGCGGATTTAAATCTGAAACTGCGCTCCCACCCCCTAAAAGGGAGAGCCAACCCAACAAAGATATAACATGAAAGTTAGGATTATGTGTGATTTGGGGTTAATGTTGGGTTGCCGTTTGCAACCCAACCTACGCGGCTT
>JBDKHS010000203.1:0-7219 GCA_039797505.1 Pseudomonadota bacterium
TTGCTTTTACAAGCGAGTTGGGCATGAATTTCCAACCCAATAACAACTTCCCATGACGACATAGTTAAACCTGCTGTATTTTAAGAAAATTAGGAAGGATGAGCATGGCTCACGGATGAATTAATCAAGAATTAAGATGTATTTTACACAAGCATGACGGGCTTGTTAAACAATTTGCGGGTATTCTGGCTTAAAACAAGCTTTTTTCCTCATGCCCACACGCTATTTTAAAGCCATTAAGTTAAGCGTGGAGCAGAACTAAAGGGAGGTTTAGCCATCTCCTTTGAAAAAAAGGGCAGAAGGAGGAGAGTTCCACAGTATTTTTTAATTGTAGGAGTTACGCAGTTGAATTTACAAGCAGTTCGTAGGGTGTATAAGGCATAGCCGTCATACACCCTACGCTTGATAAAGCTTTCTGAATTACTTAACCTGAGTTCGGGATAAGGAAGAGTAGAAAATTTAGTCGTAGGGTGGAATAGCGTAGCGTATTCCACCAAGAAAGGTGATAACGCTAGGCATGACGCAGTTGAATCGATAAGAGCCTCATTGTACGGCAGAAGCTTGTAAAATCCTCGCCGCTGGAGCGTTGGAACGAGACAACTATCACGCTCCAAGGTGGAATACGCTACGCTATTCCACCCTACTACAAATATTTCTTATCCCGAACTCAGGTTACTTATGTTATTAATTCAACTGCGTAACTCCTAAATTGCTTAAAGAAGTCCCTAAATCTCCGAATAGAGACTTAAAAGTGCATGTCTATAATAGGCGGTCAATTAGAGCTTTGTGTACAAGTTCCAAGCTTCACAGTCGTGCCTCCCAGTGTCAAAATCGTGGGAAAACCCAAGAACTACATAATAAAGCAGCAACAACGAATACTACGATCAAGTGCGTTTAATGTGCTAAGTTATCTCATTCCAATGCGGGAGCGTGGGAAAGCCCCCAACCCCCTAAAGGGGGCTAAAAACTAACCAATTATTTTTATTAAGTTTTTAATTATCTTTTAGTAGATTTAGGGGCGCAATTACATTACAACCCAGCCCAATTTTTAAAGGAAAACCATGCGTCAAATTATTCTCGACACCGAAACCACGGGCTTATCCACCTCAGAAAAACATCGCATTATTGAAATTGGCTGTGTGGAAATGTTCAACCGCCGTTTCACAGGTAAAACTTTTCATGTGTATTTGCAGCCCGACCGCCCGATTGACGAAGGTGCAGTACAAGTGCACGGCATCACCAGCGAATTTTTAGCCGACAAGCCGCGTTTTGCCGAAAAAGCCCAAGAGCTAATGGATTTTTTACAAGGCGCGGAATTGGTCATTCATAATGCCAGTTTCGACGTGGGCTTTCTGAACTATGAATTAAGCCTATTAGCGCATAATCCTTGGCAATATATAGAAACCCAATGCAGCATTCTCGACACGCTCGCGCTTGCCCGCCAGATGAATCCAGGGCAAAAAGCCAGCTTGGACGCACTCTGTAAACGCTACGGCATTGATAATACACATCGCCAATTTCACGGCGCATTGTTAGACGCGCAACTACTCGCTGAAGTGTATTTGGCGATGACAGGCGGACAAGTCAGTTTTTTAGGCGGTGAAGAACATGATAATAAAGTGCAACAAGCGGCTGAAATTCGACGGATTAATGCAGAACGTCCACGCTTGCCTGTGATTGCGCCCAGCGAAGAAGAATTAAGTGCACATGCTAAACGTTTGGCGACCATTGAAAAAAGTAGCGGGGGGAAATGTTTGTGGCTCGCACTGGACAACGAACAGTAAGCTTATAACTTATTAACATAACAAACGAATTTGTTATAATGCTATGCTAAGTTATTTCCAAATCCCCTAAAAATACTAAAAATTAGTACCATGGATGAAAACCACAAAGAAGTGAAAAAACCCCCTTTATTATTTGAAAAGACCCAGACCATTGTTCAAAAAATTGAACAACAATTGGGTTATCCGTTTCTCGTGTACTGGACTTCTAGCAGCGGTTCGGTCTGTGATAATGATGTGCTGGCTTTGTATGACGTGCTCAGAACTTTGGGGCAGGGCAGCAAAGTCGGGATTTTTATCAAATCCGACGGCGGTGATGTTGAAGCTGCCTTACGCATTGTGAATTTAATTCGCGAATATTACAGCAATGTGATTGCGCTAGTGCCTTTGGAATGCGCTTCAGCGGCAACGATGATCGCTTTGGGCGCAGATGAAATCAGCATGGGCGCGTTGGCGCATTTAACTGCGATTGATTCCTCGCTCACCCATGATTTATCGCCCTTAGACCGTGATAATCGTCGGGTTAGCGTGAGCCAAGATGAGCTTGCACGGATTATTAAAGTCTGGGGCAACAATGCGAAAGATCATCATGGCAATCCCTATGAAGAGATTTTCAAGCACATTCACCCCTTGGTGGTGGGTGCAATCGACCGTTCCAGCTCTTTGTCGATTAAAATTTGCAAAGAAATTCTGTCTTATCATATCAAAGACGAAGCTGCTGCCGAGCAAATTAGCTGGCATTTGAATTCAAGTTATCCCTCACACAGCTACCCCATCACTGCGAAAGAAGCGGCACGGATTGGCTTGCGAATTTCAAAACTGGATAATGAAATCAATGACTTGCTACTTGAGTTAAATCAGTTGTATTCCGAGATGGCACAGCGTGCGGTGACGGATTATGACGAGTTTAACCATCATGACAATGAAATTCTGAATATTTTGGAAAGTAGCTATATTCAAATCTACTACCAAAATGACAAGGATTGGCATTACATCAAAGAGGAACGACGGTGGCGCACTTTGAATGATGAAAGTTCATGGCGCAAAACGATGTGTGTGGAAGGGGAAAAACAGTTTTCTCAACTGCATATTCGTTAAATCTGTTCTCTCAATTATGCCCTTCATTTTTTAACTGAAGGGGCATAATTTCTACTCAAGCTTACTTGGCTTCAGCAGCTTTCGTTAAAGTCTTTTCAGTCCAAGCACTGGTTGCAACGCTCAGTGAATTCAATAAGCCCATGTTAGCGGCTGCGTTGTCTTTCACTTGTTGTTGAATCGTTGCCAACAAATCGCTTTGCACCGTGGTTAATTCGGTGGTGCCGTTGACTTGTTGTAAGTTAGCAACGTAGCCAGAAAATGCGCTGGTCAAGTCGCTTACAAATTGGGTTTGTTGTTGCACGAATTGCGTCACTAAACCGCTGGAAATATCCGTTAATTCTTGTACGGCAGAAGTGGTATTCCCCAAATTCATGGAAGTCACTTGGTTATGAAATAACTTCATGAAGGTTGCGGTGCTGATGTCATTGAATTGCTTGTTTGCAGCAATTGCATTTTTCAACACTTCAGCCATGTCTGCGCTGGAGAATGCAGGTTTTGCAGCACTGAGGTTTGCAACGCTGGTATCGCTGAATTCTTTGAACTTGTTCAAAGAAGCTTGGCTAAACTCAAGCCATTGAGATACAAAAGTATTTGACATGATCATAATTCCTATTGAACGAAGAAGAGAACAGAAAACTGTTTGGCTTAACGAGCATCGCCTAAACGCTTAACCATTGCCATGATAGCAGACATTTGTGGTGCGTTTTTGGTGTAAAAGTCGAGATTGTTAGGGTCTTCACTGGAATAACCCCAGAAATCCCAACAGCCTTGTGGGTTAGCAGGAATCGTCTTGGAAACTTGGGCTTGTGGGTATAATACGATAATCTTGTTGGTGTCTGCGATTTCGTTATAACCAGTGGTGCTGTAGTATTTGTCACCGATTTGAGTAGCACCTTGTAAGCAACCATGGAAAGCAATATGTACGCGGCAGCTTTCGGTTTCGCAGGCTTTGGGCACATAAGCGTAAGCATCATCACTCATGCTGCTGCGGCTGCTCTTGATAAATTCTTTTTGATTGAAGGCAACGATTTTGCCGCTGAGTTTGTCAGAGGGGGTAGGTGCATTCAATTCGCCATAGATGTGGCGTAATAAATCTTGTGATTGTACGAAATCACAGTTATTAATGAAGGGAGGTTTGGTCGTGGAGCAGGGAACATCATTGACGTTTTTGGTGATGATGGAGTGTCCAGCATTGCCATGTTCGTATTTGATGTTAGCATCAGGCACGCCTGCTAAATTGTAGTAAGCTTTGACTTGATCAACGACGATGGTTTTTACGGTAGAGTCGCTAGAACCGCTGTACAAATACACTTTTTGTTTTTTCAGGTTTTCAACGTCGTCAATCTTGCCTTCTGAGGCAAATTTTTGGGCGCTTTTGAAAGAAATCGCAGCATCAGGCCCCACACCTTTGCTGAGTGGGTTCATACAGGTAGACATGGCACTTTGCATGTTACCCACGCTGCCATAAGTCCCTGAACAGTAGAAAGGACCGCCAGCAATGACCCCAGCACCAATAAAGCTGGCAGAATAGGCCGTGTTTAACTGGGCGGTCATGAATGCCCCTGAAGACAAGCCAGACACAGAAGTTTGGCTCAAATCAGCCCCAAAAGCGGGGAGATTGGGAGATTCAGCAAAGACAGGAGCGCTTAATACGCTAATTAAACCAACCAGACTTAACAATGAGCCTTTAGATTTTGACATGTTGATAACCTTCATTAGAATTAAAAGTTCTGATTCTGTAACGCTTAACGATATTACCTTTAATAGGTAACAGCGAGCACATTATAACGTAATTTTTTGACAACTCAATGAATGTTCTGCTACATAATTACGTTCTCAATTTAATACCGCCAATAAAAAACCTTGATATTTTTAATTATAAAATCAATATATTAAATTATGTTCGTAAAATACAATAGATTATTTTTAGACTAAAATTATTGCTTTTACGAAAAAAATTCAATTATTATGACTTTTTGGAATTGTTATCTTGAAAATGCACCTTATCATTCGTAGTAATTATCGTGGTTTTGTACTGGCTGCAACTTTATGGTTGTTGGCAATTATGACTGTTGCAGCGGGATTTTTTGCACAATGGACGCAACGGACTTTAGAGTTGGCGCGTAGTTTACAAGATAATGTGCAGAGCGAAATCGATATGCAAAGCACGCAATCGACACTTGTTTATTTGTTTGCCACACAACGCTATACCTTTGCAGGTCTCATCGTTCCCGTGATCAACAATGAAAACTCTCCCCCCAGTAATTTATCTAATTCATCCTTGAATTTACCCAATACAGGCGATGCGGAGATGGATGGGCCTTCGGTCATCCCTGTTGGAGGGGAATTGGGTTTAGACGATCGTGTGTATCAAGGATTAGGAAATGTGCGTTTTGCAATTCAAGATGAAGCGGGGTTAATCAGCTTAAACTTCATAAATGAGACTGTACTTTCACGCTTATTAGGTTTTTTGGGGGTTAAGGCAGAAGATCGAGCACCTTTGCTTGCGAAACTGGATGATTACACTGATATTGATGATTTAGTCCACTTAAACGGGGCAGAATCTTACCACTACAAAGAGCGCAATCTTCCCCCGCCACCCAACAGATTTTTACACAGTCCCACACAGGCACGAAAAGTTTTAGATTGGGAGAATTACCCCAGTTTATGGGCGAATAATATTTGGGGGGAATTGACCACAGTTGCACCCGTGCCTTTGCCCAATTTCAATACAGCCCCTACAATGGTCTTACAAGCCATGTATAACTTTGATGCAGACAGCGCACAGCGTTTTATTTTGGCACGTCAAACCATGCCCGTCTTTACGCTTGCCAATGTTTCACAATTGGCAGGCATGGCAATCACCCTTGATGAAGAAGCCGTCAATTTTTTTGCATCGCCTTATGTGCGCATCAGCCTATGGCATACTGGACTCAAGCAAATGCGGCAAGTACACATTAAATTTACGCCCGTGGCTGATGAAAAAATGCCGTGGGAATTACAATATATCAGCAATTTACCCTTACTTGATGCTTATCAAAAAGTCACTTTAAACGATGCGAAAACCCCTCTTTTTAACTCAGCGTTACCAACAACAACGCGCTGATCTCATCACCCCAACAGAGAACAGTGGGTACGGACGCAAAGAATGGATTGTGGCGCGCAGTCTTTGCCATTACAGATACTTTGCACTCAGTGAATTACCCGAAAACCGTTGGGAAGAAGCCCTCGCCGTCAAAATTCGCCAGTGGAGTCCTTTTGTCAATTACGCCGAATATATCGTGTGGCAAAACGATGCAGTATTAGTGTGGGTGTGGGATGCGGAGCTACAACAGCAAAGCATGGAACAAGTCGAACTCAAAACCGCCCGTTGTTTTCCTGAAACCATTCTTCGCCCACCCGCAAATCACGAGGGTGCTTATTTACTCGCCTGTTTGGAGGGATTTGAAGGACAAATCTGGCAAGCAGGTAAATTAATCGCCAGCCGCTGGTGGTTGAATACGCCGAGTTTGCGTGAGTGGAGTCAGTTTTTACGCGCCCATAGTTTGGCTGCGGTGACAGAAATTCCTATGCCCGAAGTCACCGAATTACTCGTGCAACCGTGGGGCAAAGCACGGCGCAGTTTCGGAGGATTCAAAGCGCAACAAGAACGCGATTGGGTCTTTATTGGGCTGCTGATTTTCGTGATGATGGCGACATGGCAGGCAGTCGATATTTTCAAGGCAAAAACCGCCTTGCAACAATTGCAAAGCCACCTCGATGAATTAAATGACAAAGCCACGCCTGTATTAACAGCCCGCACCGCTGCCATGAACCATAAGCAAGCCGCTGAGCGTTTATTTACCCTCAATTCTCAAACCAGCCAGATTGAATTAATGGCACTGGTACTGGATAAATTGCCACAACAGGGCGCAAAAGTTGTGGAATGGGCGTATCAATCGGGCGAGTTAAAAGTCACTATTGAAGCGAGCAGTATCGATCCGCGTTATTATGTGGAAAACTTTCAATCACAGCCTTTATTTGTAGATGTGAAATCTGAAAATGGACGCAACAGCAATCAAATTGTGATGAGTATGCACATTGTAGCGGCACGATAAGCACTACTTGTAACTAGACTTTATAGAAAAAACTGCTTGAATACTAAACGGTGTATTTGCCAGGGCAAGCGCATATAAAAGATCAATCTGAAAGAGAGAAGATATTTTCTTTAAAGGAATCTACTGAGAGCGGCTTTAAAACGTTTTCTTTTGATGCTGAGTTTGGACCTCTCCCTTTTGAGAAGGTTGAGAGAAACTTGTCGAATGATATTAAAGTTTGCAGGCGAGTCACCCCTGCGAATG
>JBDKHS010000204.1:0-3669 GCA_039797505.1 Pseudomonadota bacterium
GATGCGCAAGGATCGCGTTATATACAATTGCCGCGTTTAAATCCGCTCGATGTTTATCATTTGTATAATCCCGATAATTATTATCGTTAGAGAGCGCGTGCCTTGCCAAAACCGCGCTTTAACGGCTTGTCTTGTCACTTATCTGTAGCGAATACTGTAATAACCTCTACAGCCTCGTAGGTTCGGCTGCCAACGGCAACCCAACTGAACTCCTTTCATTGGGTTAGCTTAGGCTAACCCAACCTACTTTAACTTCAAGACTGCCCGTCCTAAAAACCACACGGCGACCTCCTATGACTCAAACATGGCAACCTTCTGCAACTTTGGCAATGCTCAAATTACGCGCACAGCTTTATCAAAATATTCGCCATTTTTTCGCAGTGCGGGGCGTGTTAGAAGTAGAAACGCCTATTCTATCCGCAGGAAGTGTGCCTGAACCGATGATTGCGCCGATGCACACCTTGTACAACAGCAAAGAACGCCTGTTTATGCACACCTCGCCTGAATTGCCGATGAAACGTTTACTCGCCGCAGGCAGTGGCGCGATTTATCAAATCACCAAAGTGTTTCGAGATGGCGAGTCGGGACGCTGGCATAATCCTGAATTTTCGATGTTGGAGTGGTATCGCCCTGAATTCTCATTGCTGCATTTGATTGAGGAAGTGGGAGAATTATTACAAAGCGTATTGAATTGTCCCGCCTTGGAATACAGCAGTTACGCCACAATTTTTGAAGAGCATATCGGTTTGCATCCGCTAGAATGTGATTTGGAAGAATTACAAAGCTATGCGGCGCGTTTAGGGATGATGCGAGCTGAAAGTTTAGATCGGGACAGTTGTTTGCAATTCATTATGAGTCAAGAAATCGAACCCTGTTTGGGACAAGTCGCGCCTGTGGTGATTACTGAATTTCCTGCCTCCCAAGCCGCGTTAGCGGTGCGTTGCAGTGAAGATGATCGCTGGGCAGAGCGTTTTGAAATTTATGTTTACGGCATGGAATTGGCGAATGGGTTTTATGAACTGACAGATGCGGCAGAACAACGTCAGCGTTTTGAAGCGGATTTACGCAAACGTCAGCAGTTAAAACTGCCACAATATCCCTTAGATGAACGTTTTTTAGAAGCTCTCAGCGCGGGAATGCCACAATGTGCGGGGGTTGCCTTGGGTTTGGATAGATTATTAATGCTGTTAGCGCAAGCCGATCATATTAATCAAGTGCTGGCTTTTCCGCTAGAACGTGCTTAAGTCAGCCCTCAAACAGGAATCCCGTGTCTGAAAATAACTTAAGATGAAGGTGCAGCAGCAAGCTGAGATAAGAATAAAGCACAGTAAAACGACTGAGGAATTCGAGTGTACTTGCCCTGCAAATACACTCAAGCACGCTAAACCCCTGTGTTATTTTGCGCCACAAGCTTCTTTAGCTGTTTTGAGTTGGTCATTGGTGCAATGATTACTTGTCCCAACACACCATTTTTTGCGCTTATCCCAGGCAGTAATTTCACGTTTTGCCCCATCAGAGCAACGAACCGTATAAGTCGAATATTCTGTACCCAGTGCCGTGCTTCCTTTTGAGGAATAATTAATATCTGTTGGCTGGCTGGCGATAGCACTCCCCCCCCACACCATTAGCATACCGCCCAACACGTAGGAAATTTTTCTCATAGAACCCCCAATATTACAAATGATGACCTAATAAAAATTTGAGTAGAATCCCCCTGCTGTGCTCAATGCGCCGCGAATACGCTACACTGACAACACCGAAACACATTCTACTGCGCTTGATAAAACGAAATCCCTCGGGGGTTACTATGCTTATTTGTGTGTTATTAGCAAGTATAGTGAGTTTTATAGCATATTTAAAGGATTTGTAGGAACTGAGAGGCGAGTTTACAGTATTTAATTTTTTAAATTATCTCTCGTAAAGCCTCCATAAAGAGGAACTCATTTTGAAAAAAATACGCATGAATTTCCACGAAAAATTTAAAAACGCCCGTGTTTCGCACCATGTCTACTAATCGCATCAGCCACTATTTACGCGCTTTAAAAGCCCGAATTCAATTTATTCCCCCCCAAAGCCATATACAACTTGGGCGACGACGCATTTATATTATGCCCAGTCGCTATGGTCTTTGGTTTAGCACAACCCTGCTGGTGATGCTCTTTGGCGCGATTAATTACAATAACAGCTTGGCTTATTTGCTCACCTTTTTACTCGCCAGTTTGGGGCTGGTGTCGATTTTATACACATACCGTAATTTAGCAGGTTTATGTGTTGAAATTGGCAAAGCACAGGCAGTTTTTGTCGGAGAAATGGCAGATTTTAAAATTCTTATCGATAATCAAGGACAAGCTGCACGT
The DNA here is from genome assembly GCA_039797505.1 of Pseudomonadota bacterium. GTDB lineage: Bacteria > Pseudomonadota > Gammaproteobacteria > Beggiatoales > Beggiatoaceae > JAQTYU01. The sequence goes on from JBDKHS010000204.1 coordinate 2,358, forward strand.
TATGCCTTAAATTGGCAATTAGCTCCCGCCCCCAGTTTTTGGAAAACCACAGAAATCAGTGCGCACACCGTGGTCGTCGATGTGGCAGAAAATAATAGCGCAATCATTTCTATCAAAGTGCTTGCCCAAGAACGGGGCTATTTTCCCTTAGGTTTGGTCACGGTGTTTACCCGCTATCCTTTGGGCTTGTTTCATGCGTGGGCCATTTTGAATTTAGACATGCAAGCCTTGGTTTATCCTGCGCCTTTGGGACAGAGTTTATTACCCTCCTCCAGCTTGCAAGAGGTGAGGGGCGAGAGCAGCTTGCAGTCAGGCAGTGGGGAAGATTTTCTCGGCTACCGCGCGTATCAAGTGGGCGATTCACCGCGCCATATTGCATGGAAAGTTGAAGCGCGCGGACAAGGCACGTTTATCAAGCAATTTGGGGGCACAGGCAGCCCGATGCTGTACTTAGATTGGAAGCAAGTCAGCCATTTGGCTTCCATAGAAACCTCGTTATCGCAATTGACGCTGTGGGTGGTGTTGGCGGATAAACAGGGTGCATGTTATGGCTTACGTCTGCCCGATGTCGAAATTCCCCCCAGCCACGGCGATCAACATCGAACCCGTTGTTTACAAGCTCTTGCGCTGTTTGGAAAAGACTCATGAATAGCTTCCCCCCCTTACCTAGCCTGCAATGGCTATTATTCGCATTAAGTTTGGTGGTGTTACCGCATCTCACGCACATTCATTGGTGGGTGAGCGGGACTTTCGTGCTGTTGGTGACATGGCGATATTTATACGCCCGCGATTTCATCAAATTGCCGCCCCAATGGTTACAATTTGCCTTATCGATGGGCTTGTTCGTCGGGGTATTTTTAAGTTATGGAACAATTTTTGGAAAAGAAGCCGGCGTTTCCTTATTAATTGCCTTATTAGGTTTTAAACTCTTAGAACTCCAGCAGATGCGAGATGCTTTTATCCTATGTTTTCTGGGCTATTTTTTAGTCATTACCAATTTTTTATATTCGCAAAGCTTTGTCACTGCGCTGTATATGGGCTTCATCGTCATTATCATGACTGCGACTTTAAATAGCCTAAATCAGCAACCTCAACAGCTAAATATTAAAAAACGGCTCTATTTATCCACTAAAATTATATTACAGTCTATTCCAATGATGTTAGTGCTATTTTTCCTATTTCCACGGATTACAACCAATTTTTGGAGCTTGCCCAAGGATGCACATCAAGGTGTGAGTGGCTTGGGGGAAAACATGAAAATGGGGAATATTAACGAGCTGAGTTTGTCGGATGAGGTGGCGTTTCGGGTCAA
>JBDKHS010000205.1:0-4136 GCA_039797505.1 Pseudomonadota bacterium
TGCGAACCATCCTTATCATGGCTATCGGCGTGAAGTGGACGCGGTGAGTACGCCTTGCGTGATTTTGCAACGGGCTGCTTTAAAAACTTTGAATTTCAAAGCTTTGGCAGCGTATAGAACCCTGCCTTATCAGTTAAGTGAAATTATCTGGCAATTGCGCCAAAACGCATGGCTGGCAGTGTATGAATCCACCTTGTGCTATCAAGATGATTTTGCGCAACGTTCTTTGAATTCTGAAGCTTATCTTGCCGATCAAGTCGTGTTTTTCCAAAACTGGCAACAGGCTTTGGTCAAACAAGGCAGTTTATTGAATGCATCGGCATGGCTGAATCCGAAGCAACAGCGCAATATTTTAATCATCGACGCAACTTTGCCGACTTATGATGAAGATTCTGGCTCGTTGCGAATTTATACCTTGATGAAAATCTTGGGACAAATGGGCTATAAAGTCACTTTCTTCCCCGACAATTTGGACAGCAAGTTTAAATATCGGCACGCGCTGGAAGCTTTGGGCGTGGAAGTGTTTCATGGGCAATATAATATTGGGGACGCGCTGAGTTATCGTCATTTTGAATTTGCCATCGTGTGCCGCGTCGATATTGGGCAACGTTACATTCCTTTCATTCGCTTGCTGTCGCCTGAAACTAAAGTGTTTTATGACACGGTCGATATTCATTATGTGCGTGAATTGCGCCAAGCCGAGATTGAAAATAATCCTGAATTGGGGCTGCGGGCTTTAGACACCAAGCGCAAAGAATTGTCGAATTGTTTGCTGGCGCATCGCGTGCTCACGGTGACTGAAGACGATGGGCTGCATTTACGCAAAGAATTAACCAGCGTCGAATTTTCGGTGATTCCAAATATTCACGAATTGCCCGCGCCTGCTACCACAGGGTTTGCAGAACGCGACGGCATTGTATTCATTGGCAATTACAATCATCAGCCCAATGAAGACGCGGTTTATTATTTTGTGGAAAACGTGATGCCGAAAATTTTGGCGCGTATTCCCAACGTGAAACTGTATTTAGTCGGCAGCAATATGAAGCCAAAAATGCGGGAACTTGCCAGCGCAAATATTGAAATTGTGGGCTGGGTTGACGAAGTCGAGCCTGCGTTTGCACAGCGGCGGGTGTTTGTATCGTATTTGCGTTATGGCGCGGGCATGAAGGGGAAATTAGGGCAGGCGTTGGCGTTGGGTTTACCTGTGGTCAGCACCACGGTGGGCGCGGAAGGCATGGGTTTAACCGAGCATGAAACTGCTTTGATTGCTGACGAGCCTGAAAGTTTTGCGGCGGCGGTGTGCGAGTTATATCACGATGCGGCATTGTGGGAGAAATTGGCACAACAAGGGCGTGAATATATTGATCAACGCTATGGTGCGGCGGCGGTTCGGGAACAATTAGCGGAATTGTTTGCGCGTTATCGTTAGGGTAGCCGCGATGCACCTATGTGCGGAGTTTTCAATTGTGAAGTGTGGTTATTTTTTAGGGTTAAGGTGTATGAGGCTGCGCTTATAGAACCGATTTGAAGTCTTTAAAAAGAAGCGAGTCGTTTAATCATAAGCCTAATAAAACACAGTTTGAGTTTGACATTAGCATTAATCCGTTCAAAGTTCTTAACCAGCGACTTACACCGCTCTACCCAAGCATTTGAACGTTCGACTACCCACCTCGCTTTGACGGGCACAAAGCCTGTTTTACCTTAAAGGTTCAATCACTGCCCACTGTGTATCGTTCAGACTACTTGAATAAGGGTTTATTTTGCTTTGATTCTGTTTATCTTCTTCGGATATTTTACAATAGATTCCAAATGGGTTCTATAGATGCAGACCGCAACGCGGTCAAGACAGCATTCCCAAGTGACACTTCACTGCCATTAAGTTAAGCATCATGCGGTTTAAATCGTGCGTGAGACCTTCTAGGTTTTAAAAACCTAGAAGGTCTTGAATCCAGCTCAATAAGGACTTGCAGTGCTCATAGCACTGCAAGTCCTTAAGCTCCCAGATTTCACGACCTAACACATTGCTATCGGCTTAACTTAATGGCTGTGAAGTGACACTTGGGAACGAGGGAAATGTTTTATCATTATTTCACGCAGCTATATAATTTATAATGTATTTTTATAAAAACTCGATTTTTTAAAAGCTATATAGCCTCTAAAATAAAAAGTTATTACAGAGAAATGATAATGCCAGTTCTAATTCAAAAAATCCAATTTTTTATTATGGATTTTACACTTCAACCCCCACAAAAAAAGCGTGTCCCGAAATCCTCCGAGACGCGCTTTTTCACCACACAAAACAACAGTCTTACATCGATTTCACGGCTTGAATTAATTCAGCAGCCACTGCTTGACCACTGCCATATAACATGTGGGTATTTTCTGCGTAGAACAATAAGTTTTCCACACCCGAGAAGCCCGTGCCTTGACCGCGTTTAATCACGACCACATTTTTCGCCTTGTCCACATTCAGAATCGGCATCCCATAAATCGGGCTGCTCTTATCAGTACGCGCCGCAGGATTCACCACGTCGTTTGCCCCAATGACCAGCACCACATCGGCTTGTGGAAATTCTTCGTTGATTTCGTCTAAGTCAAAAATAATGTCATAAGGCACGCCTGCTTCCGCCAAAAGCACGTTCATGTGCCCTGGCATCCGCCCTGCCACGGGGTGAATTGCAAATTTCACTTCAATGTCGCGCTCATTTAATAACTTGGTTAATTCCCAAATTTTGTGCTGCGCTTGTGCGACTGCCATGCCGTAACCGGGAACAATTACCACTTGACTGCTGATGCTGAGCATACTGGCAACGTCATTGGCACTCATTTCCTTCATTGAACCCGTGATTTCTTCAGAAGCTTCACCGCTAGTTTTGCCAAAGCTCTTGAACAACACGTTGCTGATAGGGCGATTCATCGCTTTAGCCATCAACTGCGTCAATAAAGTCCCCGATGCGCCAACCACTGTACCTGCAATAATCATTGCGGCATTGTTCAACACAAAGCCTTCAAATGCCACTGCCAAGCCCGTTAAAGCATTGAATAAAGAAATTACCACGGGCATATCTGCGCCACCAATTGGCAGGGTCATCAAAATCCCGAACACCAAAGCGAGCACAAAGAATACTGTCACCAGCGTAATACCAGCGGACGCGCCTTTGAAAACCACCACGCCGCCGATGATTAAAGTCACCACGAACAAAGCTAAGTTTAACCATTGTTGTTTGGGGAAAGTGAAGGCTTTATTCATCCAACCTTGCAATTTCGCAAACGCAATCCCAGAACCTGAGAACGACACGCAACCAATCAAACCACCGACGACGGCTAAAGCTTGTGCGGTTGCACCGTGGCTGCTGCCTTTGAATAATTCCACCGCAGCAATGGCCGCCGCAGCACCGCCCCCCATGCCGTTATACAAGGCAATCATTTGCGGCATGTCAGTCATGGCAACCCGTTTGGCAGACACCCACGCAATCACTGAACCCAAAGCAATTGCCACGGTAATTAATAAATAATTGCCCGTATGTGGATGTAAGAAGGTAATCAGCGTTGCCAACACCATCCCAATGCCTGCCCACACAATCCCGCCGCGTGCGGTGACGGGCGAACTCATGCGTTTCAAGCCGAGAATGAATAAAATTGCAGCCGCAAAATAGAAAACTTCAATCACAGGCATCAATGCCGAAGGCGCGACGGTGGTTTCTTTTGGCGTATAAGAAGCGGCGACTTGTTCAAGTTGTTGTAAGCTGCTTTTATGCTGGCTTAAGGCTTGTTCTAAAGTGGTGGTATTGCTCACTTTTGATCTCCCTTACGGCTCTTGAACATATCTAACATGCGTTCGGTGGCAACATAACCGCCAACCGCATTCCCAGCCGCCAACACCACCCCAATAAACCCAATCACTTGGGATAAAGTGGTGTCTGCTTGACCCAGGGCAACCATCGCACCGACTAACACAATGCCGTGCACGAAGTTAGAACCCGACATTAACGGGGTGTGCAAAATCACAGGCACACGAGAAATCACTTCATAACCCGTGAACGCGGCTAACATGAAAATGTATAACGCGACAAAACCTTCAATCATTTTTGAGCTCCTTCTACCAGCGTGCGGGTGGGGGCGTGTTTAATTTCCCC
>JBDKHS010000206.1:0-4896 GCA_039797505.1 Pseudomonadota bacterium
TCTTCGGAATTGGTTCGCGCCAAATTCGCAAAATCTTCGCCTTGCGCAATTCGTGCTTTCAGTTTCAGTAAACGGTCACGCGCTTCATTATCTGACACTAATTCACTGTTTTTAATCAAAATATGGCGCGCTTTGGTTTGTTGCACCACTAATTTTTCACCGCTACGCTTTTCTACCAATTTCAAAATATGAAAGCCGCCTGTGTTACGTATAATCGGGCTGACTTCAGATTTTTGTAATTTTGCGACCGCCTCAGCAAAGTTGGTGGGCAATTCGCCGCTTTTGTGCCAACCCAAATCACCGCCGCCTAAAGCTTGTTGCGAGTCTGACATAGCCACCGCTGTTTCTCGGAAATCCGCGCCCGCCTTCAATTTATCGAGAATTTCTTGAGCGCGTTCTTGCTTCTTTTGAACGTCTTCAGGCGTTGAACCTTCGGGCACGCTGATCAAAATATGTTGCAGGTGATATTCGGTGGTGATGTTGCCTTGCTGTTCTTGATTGGCAAGAAAGCTGTCAATCTCGCTGTCGGTGACATTGATGCGGCTCACCACTTGGCGTTGTTGCAATTTATTCACCAGCAATTCATTTTTCATGTCATTGCGGAAACGGGTGAAACTGTAGCCTTCTTTTTCAATAGTTTGACGCAGTTGCGCCAAATCCATTTGATTTTGTGCCGCATAACGCCGCAAGGTTTCATTTAAAGTATTTTCATCGACTTCAATGCCCGTGCGTTGCGCGGTTTGCAATTGCAAGTTATTAATCACCATACTTTCAAGCACTTGCTTTTCTAATTCGGCACGCGGCGGCGTTTTAATTTTCTGTTGGCGCAAACGTTCCTCAATGATGCGTAATTCTTGCTGAAACGCAGAATTGACGATCACCTCGTCATTGACCACTGCCACGATAAAATCTAAGGGTTCGCCAGCATGGGCAAGGCTGCTCAGCCCGAAACTACATCCTAAGAGGATGGCACGTAATCCTAATTTCATTCTCGTCTCACTAAATTTTGACTGCCTGAAGAAAAGTCGTCGTAATACCCTGAAATGCGTTGCTCTAAGAAACCCGTGGTGTGCGAGCCAAATCCACCTAAGCCTTTCAACTGGAATTCTAAGAAAAAGCCTGAAGAATATTGGTGAGTATTCGCATCGCTTAAATAACGCCGTGCAATCGCACGCACTGCCCAGCAACAACTGTTATATTCAATCCCTGCAAAACTTTCTAAATCGCGTTTTTCGCGTATCGCATAATTCCACCGCCACAACGCGCTCCATTGTGGTGAAAAGCCCCAAATCCCTGTTAAATCGGTTTGTTCCAAGGGTGCAATTCTGCCATCGGCTTGCACGGCATCTTTGCGCATCCGATAAGTTAAATTGACCACATGTTGATTATCACGATGATAGCGCAGACGGAACACATTTTGTTCAGTGCTTTGGGTATTGGGATTCCAGCGAATCGTGCTAGACGCGCTCCAATTGCGGGCAAACTGGCTGGCAATTTCCCCAACAATGCTGGAACGATTATCCGTGAGTATCGTTTGACCGGGCAAAGTGACCCGACGATCCGCAAAATAAAAAGTTTCCCCAAGACTGGCGCGTAAATGTTCAATCCCTGTGCTTTGCCCAAACAAGCGCGAAGTCATTGCCGCACTGACTTGATGTCCATCGTCAACCCGATCTGCACCGCTGAAGCTGTCTTCACGGAATAATTGCGAAAACGAGAGGTCATATTGTCCCGTGTCAAAAATCGGCAACTGGCTTTGATCGCGATATGGCGTATAACGATAGAATAGGCGCGGTTCTAAAGTTTGCACTAAATTGGTGGCGAATAAATTAGTATTGCGTTCAAAAATCAAGCCGCTATCGATGCTGCCCGTGTATAAACCCCGATGCGGATTATTGGATTGCGTGGGATCGGGTAAATTATTTAAAGCATATTGGGTGTAACGCATCGAAAGTTTAGGCACGAAAAAACTGCCTGCGGAGCGAATTGGATAGCTGAGTGTGGTTTTTAAATCCATCCGATCGCCGGTCGCGCCTGTAATAATTTGGGTATCACGCCCGAAACGCACCGCTTCGGCACGCACCGCAAAATTTAAGGCTTTGTTGCGTTCAGGCAGGGTGGTGTTAAACAATAATTGCGGTAAACGTTGATAAGGACGGGCGGCAGGATTCGGGTCTAGGGTTTGGAAAGATTGCACCCGCCCCATAAAATTCCAGCCCGTGCCTGTGTACAATAAATCGCCACGGCGTTCTAAATGGCTGATGCTTGCCATGTTTAAATTACTACCTAAATCATGAAAATATTGATTGTCTGAGGCGTAATTTAAATTCACATCGCTATATAGGCGATCGGCGACTTTACCGCTGTGCCGATAGCTGGCCGAGGCGCGATCTTTGCCATACACCTGATCACTGGGCATATATTCAGCCAGTAATTTGCCGCCGCTTTCATCCATTAAATAACGGAATTCACCGCGCAACATCGCGCCGCGCCGCGTCAAAATGCGGGGGGTGATGGTGGCATCATAACTGGGATCAATATTCCAATAATAAGGAATCCCTAATTGCATGCCGCTCTGGCTGGAGTTGCCAATCGTGGGAATTAAGAAACCTGATTTGCGGGCATTATTCAGTGGGAAGGATAAATACGGGGTGTAAAAAATCGGCAAGCCTAAAACTTTGACGGTGACATTTCGCGCCACCCCTTCTTGAATTTGGTCATTCAGTGTGGCTTTGTTGGCAACCAACCGCCACATTTCGCTGTCTTCGTCGCAGGTGGTATAGGTGAAATCGTCTAAATTGACGACATGCTCACTTTCCTGATGCACAGTTTCCGCAGTGCCACGCCCGCGCCGTCCTTGAAACCAATAAGTGACTTGCTGCATCTCGCCATGATGATCACCATATAATTGGGCACTTTTTCCCTTGGCAACCATGCGCTTGTCCCACAAAGTAAAATCGGTATTGGTTTCGACTTTGTCTTGTGTACGATGGTAGGTCAGGCTTTCGGTATTCAGTAACTTCCCTTGACGTTGCACAGTGACATCGCCATTGAAGGTAGCAATCCCTGTTTTATCATCGAGTTCTGCGTCATTGGCATGGGTTTGAACTTCTTCCCCTTGGGGCGCAGCGAGTACGGGGCGCACGGGTAATGAGGCATGAGTGGGAGAACACACGGCTGGCTTTTCAGCAGCATACGCAGTGCTCGCCTGATGAAGCAACAATAATAGAAAAATACGTTGAGAATAAGGCACGGCTACTGGTCTTAAAGATTAAGAAAGTGAAATAGAATATAGGCTTAGATGTGGGTTTGTAAAGGGTAATGCGGGGATTAATCGTTTTCTCAGTGCGGAAATCAGAAAACTGCCAGAGAGTTTTATAAATTTCAACTGCTTATAATTGAGTCGATACAGCGGAAAAATAGGATGTTTTCGGAAAGCTCATAACAAGCCGATGACAGGGAGAGTTTGGAGAAAGGGCGAAATTTTTCATGTTTACCGCATAATTCTATCGTGCTCAGCATTGATGACTGAGCACCAATAGAATTATCGGCGGGAACAGATGATTCCCGCCCTAAAAAACTTACAGCGCAGTTACGTTTTCAGCCGTAGGACCTTTTTGACCTTGAGCGACGGTGAATTGCACGCGTTGCCCTTCGGCTAAAGTTCTGAAACCTGAACCAGTGATAGCACTGAAATGTACGAATACGTCAGGACCGTTTTCTTGTTGAATAAAACCGAAACCTTTGGTTTCGTTGAAAAATTTAACGGTACCCGTGACTAAATTAGCCATAATAAAACCTCTAATCAAAACAAAAAGGAAAATTCAGTTTGCTATCAAGCCAGAATATTGAGAGTCATGACTTAAATTTTGGATAAAATTCTGAAATTTTTTATCCATCACGCAACTGAGATTACTAATTTATCATTGCCTAGCCCGTTAGTCACTAATTTTTTATAGCCCTTGCCTAAAAAGTTATTTTTCACAGACAGGCAGATAAATAGCAACCATTAATAAGGCGTTTGCCCTCTATAATTGCCAGCAGGCGCGTAATTACAGACCCAAACTTGTGTACTGCCACAAACGGCAATTCCACAGCCGATTTCTTTCGTCTCACGCCATACCATTTGAGTATAGTGCCCACATTGTTTTCCTGCACGGCAAGAATTATGGTTGTGATTATAGTCAACGCGTTCATCAGCCCACATCCCTGCCACCCTTTGCGGGGATGCATTCATGTTGCTGAAAGAAGCGAGATTTTCACCATAGTTATTATTCTGACTGTGTTGCATTGGGCAGCCACGACTTTGCAGTTGATTTGCCCATTGTTGGGCGACATTAGCCAGCATTGGTGACCAAGTCAGGGCGGGCACATTCACACGCGCCCGCCAAGAATTATGCGCAGCAACCATTCCCCGAAATTGTGCAGGTTCTCCCATATTTTGGACGGACGCGCTCATTGTAGAGTGGGTATTTTCACGCATTTTTGCCGCCATATCGGGATTGATTTGTTTCATCGGTTGGCTGCTACTGGGGCGAACTGCTTGGGTATTCATGTTGGAACTACATCCTGCCAAGCTCCACATGAAACCGACACTGAGGATAATTAATTTAGACATTACGCTTCTCCATCGATACATTCCTAATGTGCTTAGTGTAACAGAGGAGGCTAAAGGGGAGGAGAGTGCCAAAGTCGCTTTAAAGAAAGCCCTCACCCCTGAGGAAAATTCGAAAATTGGTTAGTTTATACTAGAGTCTGTCATCAAATAGGCATTAACCGCTAAAGAAGCCCCTAAATCCCCTAAAGGGGACTTAAAACCGCTTTAATTTTTGTATTTAGCCCCCTTTAGGGGGTTGGGGGCTTTTTAAAAGATTTTTAAACACGCTATGTTAAAAC
>JBDKHS010000207.1:0-4879 GCA_039797505.1 Pseudomonadota bacterium
TGGCGTAGTCGTGAAAGTTTAATGACCCAGTCTTTGCTAGACCTGTTGCCCACAGCCAGCATCAACAGCATTAGCCAACACTTAAGAACACTCCTGCTGGAACAACACGCGCTTTTTGAATGTGATTTGATACGTGCCGACGAGCAAAGCATCGCGATTGAAATGAATTGGCAATTATTCGAGTTGGAAGGTAGGCAAACTGTGCTCGCGGTGGGACGCGACATCACCAAGCGTAAAGCCGCAGAACGCAGTATTCAAGAACGGGATCGAATTTTAGAAGGCATCGCCAACATCACCCAGAAACTGCTGACCACTTTGGACTATGAACAAGCGATTAGCCATGCTTTGGAGACGGTCAGTATTTTAATTGATGTCGATCGAACCTATATTTTTGAAAATCACGCCGCAGCTGAATCCCAAGCTGAATCTCAGCAATATACTTTAAGCCAGCGTTTTGAATGGAACACGCCCAAACAACGGCTTTATGTGGATCATCCACGTTTACAAAACTTGGCATATCAATCGCATCTTGCTGAGTGGTATGCCCCGATGTTTCGTGGTGAAATTAAGAAGGGCAACACCAGCAGCTTTCCCAATCATGAACGCGACATTTTAAAACAAAAACATATTGTTTCGTTACTATTAGTACCGATTCATTTGGATGATATATTTTGGGGATTTATTGGGGTCGATGATTGTCAGCAAGAACGCGATTGGTCCACTCATGAAAGTTTATTATTGCGTGCCATCGGCGACAGCATTCGTAGCACTATGGTGCGTCAACAAGCGGAATTGGCTGCCAGTAAAAGTGCGGCGGAATTGCGAGAAGCTCGCGATGCGGCTGAGGCTGCCAATTTGGCGAAAAGCGATTTTCTCGCCACCATGAGCCATGAAATTCGCACGCCCATGAATGGCGTGATTGGAATGACCGATTTATTATTAAAAACCAATTTAACTGCCCAGCAATATTCTTATGCGGAAACTATTCGCAGTTCTGGGGAAAATTTATTAACGATTATCAATGACATTCTCGACTTTTCAAAAATTGAAGCGGGAAAATTGATGATTGAAGAAATTGAATTTAATTTACCCAAATTATTAGAAGAAATCATTAACTTATTTGTCGCCAATACGCACACGAAAGGTTTGGAATTATTATGCTTAATTCCCAAAATCCCAAACTTTGTGTTAGGTGATCCTGTGCGGTTGCGCCAAATTTTAAGCAATTTGTTAAGCAATGCGATTAAATTTACCTTGCAAGGCAGCGTCACTTTAAAAGTCAGCATGTTTCAGGAAAATGCCGACAGCAGCCAAGTGCAGTTCAGCATTGCAGACACGGGGATTGGCATCAGTCGTGCGGCGCGCAAGAATTTATTTAAGCCATTTTCACAAGCGGACAGTTCCACCACACGCCGTTATGGCGGCACAGGCTTAGGCTTGGTAATTGTGGAACGCTTGGTGAAAATGATGAATGGGAAAATATATTTCACCAGCACCGAAGGTATTGGCACAAGTTTTACAATTATCCTGCCTTTCCGTAAAGTGTTAAAATTAGAAACGCTTACGCCGCCAAGCTTTCCTCCTTCGATTCAGTCGATGAAAATCTTGTTGGTGGATAATGATCTGCGCAGTCGCGAGATTATGCTTGAACAAATTCGGGTGTGGGGCTTATATTGTGAGGCGGTTGAAAATATTAGCCTTGCCTTGAAGCGGATGCGACATGCAGCACTGCGTAATCAAACCTATGATGTAGTATTTATCAACTGTAGCTTTTTAAGTTTTAAATGTTTAGATATCGCTTATCAAATTAAACAAGATGAACTATTAAAAATTACGCCTTTAATTTTAATGACCTCTGTTTATGATAATTATGATAATGATCAGCATTTACTAGAGTTCTGTGTTACAAAACCATTGACGCAAGCCAAGTTTTACGGCGCGTTGTGTAGCATCATGAACAGCGTTGGGGAAGATAATTTCAGTGGTCTACGTCTTCCTGAGTCCCAAGATCCGGATAAAAATTTTCCAAGTTATCAAGTTTTAGTGGTTGAAGATAATATAATTAACCAGATGGTCGTCAGAGACATGTTGACCCAAATGGGCTGTATCGTCGCGGTTGCTGAAAATGGCAAACAAGCCCTAGAGCTTCTTATGCAACACGGTCAATATGACCTGATTTTAATGGATTGTTATATGCCTGAAATGGATGGCTTTGCAACCAGTCGTGCTATACGTCAACGTGAGTTTTACCATGATGAACAGCCGCATACGCCGATTATTGCCCTCACCGCCAATGCGATGACCGGTGATAGAGAACGTTGTCTTGCAGCAGGTATGGATGATTATCTGACCAAACCCATTAAATCAGAAGACTTGCGGAAAATGCTCAGTCATTGGGTGGTTGAGAAATCCTTGCAACCTCTGACAACTCTCTCTCAAAATTATAATTCTATGACCGATACAATAAAGATTATGCCAACCCACTCAACAGCCCCCCAGTCTGTCATTGCTCCGCTATTAACCCTAGATATTGCTATCTTAGAACGACTTCAAAAAGAATTACGCGGGCGTAGTATTGATTGGTTATTAGATATATTCATTCAAGAATATCCACGCTATTTAACCACTATCAATCAAGCCTTGAGTCAACAAGACAGTCATGCCTTATTTCAAGCGGCGCATAAACTTAAAGGCAGTGCTGCCAATTTGGGCGCAAAAAAAATGGCAGAAATTTGTGTGCAGTTAGAAGCATTTAGTCGTATTGGTGCATTTCCTGAAGCAACACGCTTGGTTTCAAGCTTAGAAGAAGAAGGGCAACAGTTATTGCTTGCCTTGGAGAACTTTAAACATGTTTAACGACAGTGAAAAATCCCCCTTAGTGCTGGTCGTCGATGATGATGTTTTCATGCGGGAAATGCTGCAAAACTTGCTCGAAGAACAGGGCTATGAAGTTGTCCAAGCCCATAATGGACAACAAGCCTTAGAGTGCTTTGAAAAGTGCTTGCCTGATTTGGTCTTGCTGGATGCCTCGATGCCGGTGATGGACGGTTTCACTGCCTGCGCCAAGCTTAAGCAATTAGAAGCCGCGCTCGATGTCCCTGTGGTGATGATTACCTCCTTGGATGATGAAAACTCGGTCGACAAGGCTTTTGATGCAGGTGCGGTGGAATATATCACCAAACCCGTGCATTGGACGGTATTGCGCCACCGTGTGCAAGTGATTCTCAAAGCCCGCCGTGCGGAGGCTGCTTTAAAACGCAGCGAAGCCCGTTTCAGAGGTATTTTTGAACAAGCCGCAATGGGCATTGCTTTGGTGAACTTAGAGGGTTTATTAATCAGCACCAATCCCATGTTACAACAGCTCTTAGGTCAGGCGGACACGGAACTGTGCGGCAGTGGCTTTCACAAACATTTTTATCCCGCAGACACCACGATTGAAAAAGAATTTCATCAGCAATTATTGCAAGGTGAGCGTAATTATTACCAGATGGAAAAATATTTCTTCTGTCCTAAAAGCAGCATGGCATGGGCGAGAATTACGACTTCCTTAGTCCGTAATAATGAAAATGAACCGCAATTTGTTATACAAATGATTGAGGATATTACCGAACGCAAACGCGCACGGATCAAGCAACGCATTGCCACCAAAGTTTTTGAAACCACCACCGACGGCATCATGATTACCAATGCTGAAGGGCGCATTATCGATGTTAATCAATCATTTTTACTCGCGACGGGTTATAGCTATAACGAAGTTTTAGATAAAAATCCACGATTTTTAAAATCAGGTCATTACGAAACTAGCTTTTATACCCATATTTGGGAAACCACCCGAGAAACGGGACGTTGGCGCGGTGAAATTTGTAACCAACGTAAAAATGGCGAAAGCTACAACGTTTGGCTGTCGATGAGTGCGGTGCGTGGCGAACATCAGGAAATTGTTTATTATGTGGCGGTTTATTCAGACATCAGTGCCCTGCATCCCGACGATGAACGGATGCGCTTATTAACGCATTATGACACCTTGACAGAGTTGCCTAACCGCCTGTTATTCCATGAGTATATTAGTCGCAGTTGCCACCAAGATGAAAAATTTGCGGTGTTATATCTCGATTTGGAAGATTTTAAGTCTGTCAACGAATTATTGGGATTTGATGCGGGTGATGAATGCTTGCGTGAAATTTCGAAACGTCTGCGTAGTTGCTTGTCCGAAGGTGATCATTTATCTCGCATTGAAAGCGATGAATTTATGATTTTGTTGGGCAATGTGCAACAAGATTATGATGCGCGTCTGATGGCTGAAAAAATCTTCATGAGCTTGGAAACCCCCATTATCAGCAATGGGCACGCGCTGCAATTGGATTGTAATATTGGGATTAGTTTATATCCGAATGAAAATTGTGAAGACAAAACTCCCGTTGAACGGGTTGGGATTTTGCTGCAACAAGCGGATGTTGCGCTTTTCCTCGCCAAAGAGGAAGGCAAAAATGCCTATTACATTTTTTCCGACATCGCGTTAAGTGCATAAGCAACTGAATACGCTGATTTTACATGATTATTATGAATCAGCAGATGGGGGCGGTAAATTGTGCAGCGTGCTTGCACAGCAGTTACCTGCGCACTTGGGATATGGGTTTGCCCGCCTACCTCATCCCTTTGTGCAAGGCAGTGCGCCCCACGAACACGATTTAAAACAAGGCAGTGCGATTCCGTTGTGGCGACAATTTAAATTAGCCCGTGCATTTCAGCAGCGCACGCAATTTATCAAAAGTTACGACACGGTAATTTATAGCGGGTTTTATACGCCTCTCGCGGTGCAACAGCATCGCCCAGGCTATAACTTGTATTACTGCCACACCCCGCCGCGCTTCATTTATGA
>JBDKHS010000208.1:0-6556 GCA_039797505.1 Pseudomonadota bacterium
TACTGTTATCCAAATTTTGCAGCGTTTCAGAAATCATTTTAGCCAAATCATTCAAACACAAATCGCCCGCATGAAATACATCTTCCGCGCTGCCAAAAAGTTCTTGTGAAATCTTGGAAAATTCAGGTAAGCCGCGATATTCCAACATGCTGACCACGTCGCGATATTCGCGGGAAATGCGCTGCATGATATTTCCCACAGCGTTAAATTGCCCCAAGCGGCGACGAATATCACGTTCAATATCGTAGAATTCTTGCTTTTTTAAATCAGGATCGAAGGGCAAGGGATTGCGGGCATAATATTCAGGATCAATCTTGGGTAACTCTTTAAAATGACTGCTAAAAAATTCATCACGAATGGCATTATCCCATTTAATAGAATCTAACAGGCGAATCGGCTTTTGGGCTTCAACAATGCGATCCGATAAATCGCGAACGGTTTGTTGATAAGAATCAAGCTGTTCCATGAAAGTATTCCACCATTAATCACGCCGCAAGCGGTCAGAAACAGCTATCGGCGTTGGGTAATTTTGCACAATAAAATAAGAAGAGGCGATAAAGGTCAGAATCGTTGCCGTTTGAATTAAGTAAGAGGCAGAATCGCTGATAACCTTAGATTCTAAGGCGACCACGGCAATTAATAAAGAAAATTCACTGATTTGTCCTAAACGACAGCCCATTTCAAAAGACAGCGCGTCTTCTTCGCCAAGTCGTACTAAAATTCCTTTAAATACATAAGGTTTAACCCACAGCATCACCGCTGCCAAAATAAAGGCAGGAATAAGAATGCTATAAAGCACTAATAAGTTCAGTTTAGCACCCAATGAGAAAAAGAAAATTACTAAGAAAAAGTCGCGTAAGGGTTTTAAACTTTCGGCGATGAAGCGCGCAATAATTCCACTGGCGAGCACGATGCCTGCGACAAATGCGCCGATTTCGTGTGACAAACCCAGCACGCCCGCCAATTCTGCCATGCTTAAACACCAGCCAATTGCCATTAGAAAAATATATTCTTGGATTTTGTCAAAGCGACGGATTAATTTTGATAAAACATAGCGTTGGAAGGTAATCGCAAAACCAATAAGCAGCGGTAAATTAAAGGCAAGAATAAAAGCATCAACCCAAGAACTGCCGCCTTGTTTGCTAAAACCTTCGAGCATTAATAACACCACAATCGCGATTAAATCTTGCAGCAGTAAAATACTGACGATCATTTCACCTGCATGTTTGTGATGCAGCACGGTGGTCGGCAGCAATTTCAACGCGATAATCGTGCTTGAAAACATTACCGACGCGCCAATTAATAAATTTTCGGACACAGTGAATCCGAAAACATGTCCTACGCCAAATCCAAAAATTCCAAATGCAATCGAGCTGATGATGGTCACCAGTGTACTTTTGCGCAACATGCGTAATAAATCTTGGGGCTGTAGATTTAAGCCTAAGAGAAATAATAGGAAAATGATGCCAATGTCGGCAATGCTGGTGACCAGTTGCGTGTTAGAAACCACAGCTAAGCCCGCAGGCCCTAGGACAATACCGAGCACTATATACGCGACTAATAAAGCTTGGCGGGCATACAGTGCCAGCGTTGCCAGCACGGCAGAACCTGCAAAGATGATAAAAATATAAAAAATGAGGGAGTCAGTTTCTTGCATAATGTTTCAATCCATACTCAACCTCATCTGTTGAGTGACCAAGCCAGCGACAGATAGAGGTCGGTGGATTATCTCTCCGTAAACGAAGAGCCTGTCAAAAATGATAATATGCTAACGCATATTGGTACAATTCAACTATCCCCCTAAAAGGGAGATGGTTTCAGACCATAAAGGAAATTGGAGGACAATGCTCACAGTCTGATTAAGAGCATATTATGCAGAAAAAAAAGGTCTTACCAAAGAGCTGTAAGACCTTTAATTATCACTTATGAGGAGAGATTCATGAAGTATGAAACATTTTCACAGCAATGGGATGAACACAACTAACGTGCAGGTGTTGTCGTTTCGGCTAAAGCTTGTTTTAAAACTTGGTGTGCAGACTTACCACAACGCCCACATTGACTGGTTACCCCCAAACATTGCCGCAGCTCACGCATATTACTGCAAGAACCACTGCATACCGCATTATTAATTTGACTATCAGTCACAGCAAGACAGACACAAACGTACATAATCATTCACCTGCAATTAGTTCCCATCTGTTTTCAGTATAGATGCAAATGAGAATGATTGTCAATCACAATTATGAATAAAATGACAGGTTTTTAAAACACCGCTAATTATAAGTTTTTACACAGTAATTTTGTAAATTGCCGATTAAATGTTAGAGTTATTTTTTGAAAAAAATTAAGATTTAAACAAGCCCCTAAATCCCCTAAAGGGGACTTTAAAGACAAAAATCTTTAATGTTTAGCCCCCTTTAGGGGAGGAGAGTCCTAAAGTATTTTTAAACTGCTTAAACAAGCCCCTAAATCCCCTAAAGGGGACTTTAAAGACAAAAATCTTTAATGTTTAGCCCCCTTTAGGGGGTTGGGGGCTTTCTTTAAAGTGACTTTGGGACTCTCCTCGGAGCTGGGGGCTTCTTTAAAAGTTTTTAACGATCCATTTCCATTTTTATATCAAAGGTTTTTGCATGAACTCGACCACTTCCTTGCAACTGATTTCTTCTCGGGCTGAACTGCACACTGCATTGAATCAATGGCGCGTGTTGGGACATCGAATTGCATTTGTGCCCACGATGGGTAATTTACATGCAGGACATTTACAACTGGTTGAACAGGCTTTGCAGCATGCAGATCGGGTAGTCATCAGCATTTTTGTGAATCCCTTGCAATTTGGCGCGGGCGAAGATTTTGAATCCTATCCACGCACTTTGGCAGCGGATCAGGAAAAATTAAACAGCGTATTGCAGGGGAGAGAAGCAATACTGTTTTTGCCGCAAGTTGCTGAAATGTATCCCGATGGCATGGAAAACAGTACCCGTGTTGAAGTGCCGCAGTTGAGTGATATTTTGTGCGGCGCGTCCCGACAAGGGCATTTTATCGGGGTTGCCACGGTGGTGATGAAATTATTCAATCTGGTGCGTCCCGAAGTTGCCTTGTTTGGCGAGAAAGATTTTCAGCAAGTGCAGGTATTAAAACGCATGGTGCAGGATTTATTTTTGCCTTTGCAAATTATTAGCGTGCCCACGATGCGTGAAACGGACGGCTTGGCGATGAGTTCACGAAATGGCTATTTAACAGCAGAAGAGCGGGATGTTGCGCCTTATTTGTACCAAGTTTTGAATACCGTAAAACAGCAATTGCTGGCAGGCGAGCGGGATTTCACTGCGTTAGAAAATCATGCCGCCCAACTTTTGGCAGCTCACAGTTTTATCCCTGATTATATTTCTATTCGCAACGCTGAAACTTTACAGCCTGCACAACAGGGCGACAATAAACTGGTAATTCTTGCCGCTGCCAAACTGGGTAAACCGCGCTTAATTGATAACTTACAGGTGAATTTGAACTAGAAAATCCTGATGAGATTTTTCTCAATTGGTTTAAAAGCAGCCCCCACGTTTCTTTAAGGGGGCTAACAAAGTCGCTCCAGCGGCTCGGATAATCCAGTCACTCCTGTTTTAGAGCCTCCTTATAACTCAAAATAACTCACACCCCCTAATTTTTGGCGAAAAAAACGGGTGCCGAAGCACCCGCAATGCTACTGACGAGACAAACGGTTAAGTCAAACGAGAATAAGCCATTTCGCCATGTTGATTTAAGTCTAAGCCTGCTTGTTCCTCTTCTTGATCCACACGCAGCCCCATGACTAACTTAATGATAGAGGCGATGATTAACGTGCCAACCACGGCAATCACAATCGCAACACCCACACCAATCAGTTGTTTTACTAATAATTCAGTGCCACCGTTGTAGAACAAACCATCAGCACCTGCACTGTTCACCGCTTTGGTTGCAAACAGACCTGTGGCAACTGCACCAAAAGCCCCGCCCAAACCATGTAAACCGAAAGCATCTAAAGAGTCATCATAACCAAAGGAATGTTTCAAACGGATACCGAATAAACAAACGATAGAAACCCCGAAACCAATCGCTAATGCACCAATAGGGTCTACGAAACCAGAAGCTGGAGTGATTGCCACTAAACCAGCCACTGCGCCCGTTGCCAAACCCAATGCGGTGGATTTCTTATACATCACCCATTCAATTAATACCCAAGTTAAAGCAGCGGTTGCGGCAGCAATATGCGTCACAACGAAAGCACTCACAGCTAATTCGTTAGAAGCAATTGCAGAACCCGCGTTGAAACCGAACCAACCGAACCACAATAAAGCAGCCCCTAACAAAGTAAAGGGCAAGTTGTGAGGACGGGTGTCATCATTGTGGCTGATTTTACGCTTGCCTAAGAGAATTGCTAACACTAAGCCAGAGAAACCTGAGGAGATATGCACCACGGTGCCGCCTGCGAAGTCTAACGCGCCTAAGTCACGTAAATAACCGCCTTCGCCCCACACCATGTGAGCCAAGGGAGAGTAAACCACCACGCTCCAAATCGTTATGAACACAACAAAGCTGCTGAATTTCATGCGTTCAGCCACAGAACCGCTGATTAATGCTGGGGTGATGATGGCGAACATCATTTGGAAAATCATGAACAATTGATGAGGCACGGTTGCGCCGTAGAAGGTGTTAGGTGCTAAGCCCACGCCTTGTAAGAAAGCCCAATCTAAATTACCGATGTAAGGCGTGCCTTTCGTGAATGCCAAACTATAGCCCACCACAACCCAAATCACTGAGACCAGTGCCATCGCGATGAAGGATTTCATGAACATGTTTAGGGCATTCTTAGAACGCACTAAACCGCCGTAAAATAAGGCTAAACCGGGGGTCATTAATAAAACTAAGGCTGAAGAAATCAGCAACCAAGCCGTGTCGCCAGAATTAATGCTGGGTGCAGGGGCTGCAGCAGCAGGCGCAGCGGGTGTTGCAATAGCCACAGGATTCGCAGCAGGGGCTGCGGCAGCCGTTGCAGCAGGGGGCGTTACAGGCGCGGGGGCTGCGGTATCCGCAGTGACCACACTGCTTAACAGCATTAATGCTGCGATACCTAAACCAAAGAGGGAAGTTTTTTTCATAAAGCTCTCCGAATAAGCCTCAGTTTAAAGTGAAGAAATATCGCTTACAGCGCGTCGTTACCTGTTTCGCCAGTGCGAATCCGAATTGATTGCTCAAGATTGAACACAAAAATTTTACCGTCGCCAATTTTGCCAGTATTAGCCGCTTTGGTGATTGATTCAATAACACGTTCAACTAAGTCATCGTTCACAGCCGCTTCGATTTTAACCTTGGGTAAAAAATCGACTACGTATTCTGCGCCCCGATAAAGTTCGGTATGTCCTTTTTGCCGACCAAATCCTTTCACTTCGGTGACAGTAATCCCTTGTACACCAATATCCGACAGTGCTTCACGGACATCATCAAGTTTAAAGGGCTTGATCACTGCGACTACCATTTTCATAAGCTATGCTCCTGATACAGCTAAACGGGATAATTAAAAGGTTTTCTTAATCATGGCAACGAATTGGCTCTTAGCCCATTCATTATCTTTAAGACTGGTGTTGACGTATTGCAGGCTCACCGTGAAATTTTGGGGTAAAGCGTAGTTGAGACCTAACAAATAATCGGTATAGCTACGTGCCAAGGCGGAGTTGTTGAATTGTTGGCGAGCAACGTGAGCCACTAAGCTTAAATTGTGGGGTAATTTGTAACCTGCATTGAGTTCGTAATAGCTGGCTTTCCCAACTTTGCCGAAGAATTCGGGAGAGTAGGAATATTTCACCCCTAAATCTAAATCTTTGTAGGTGTAATTCAAGCCAACATTGCCTTCGGTGAAGGCATAATGTAAATCTTTACCAGAATTGGGATAAGCATAGTGAATGAAGCCTACGGTATAGTTCAGGTCATCACGAATTTTGCCCGTGTAGCCACCGTAAATATCCACTTCTACATGGGCGCGATCGCTTTCAGCGACGGTATTGGGTTCTAAAAACTTAACGCTAGAACCCCATACACCTAAAGAGAAACCTTTCTCGTGCGCAATATCAAAGCCGCCTTGTAATGCCATTTTCTTATCGGTTTGAGAAATCCCACGATAGATATAATTGTTAGTGAAACCAACATTTGAACTGAAGGTGAAAGGGCTGGCAGGCTCTTCAGCAGCTTGCACACTGAAGTTAGCAGTGGCAGCGAGAATTGCAGTCATCAAGACAGTCTTAGCAAAGTGCATCTTAGTTGCGTCCTATTGTGAGAGTAATCTTCAGCTCAAACGGGGTTTCATGCTTGAGCGTGGGGCAGTAATAATTTTTGAGTGTTTTTTAGTAAGTTTTTATTTTGTACGCCTGAACAAAATACAATAAACATGCCACTTAATTTTTACATTAATAATCATTTGGTTAATTAAACTTATTTGATTTTATGAGGCAGATTTTGCCCTAGTTTTTAACCTAATCTAATTCTACGCACTTATTTGGTGCATAAAATTGATGCACTGCAAAAAAAT
>JBDKHS010000209.1:0-11728 GCA_039797505.1 Pseudomonadota bacterium
GCTAGACATAACGCATTTTAAGCGGAGTGGCTTACAAGCTTTATCCATCCGAGTCATCCGAGAACTTAAAGGTTAAATCTTCAATCGGTTCTTGAATATAATGCCCTTGAGCGTAATCCGCGCCACATTGCCACAACACCGCCAAACTGTTGGGTTCTTCCACCGCTTCTGCAATCGTCTTTTTCCCCAATTCTTGGGCAAGGGTGACAATTTCCTGAACTTTGGCTTGGCTTTCTTGGCTATTGGTCAAGGCTTTAATAAAAGAACGGTCGATTTTCACATAATCTACAGGCACATGTTTCAACGTGGTTGCTGAACTGTTAGAAAGCCCTGTACCGAAATGCTCCAAAGCAGAACCGCAGCCCATTTTTTTCAGAGATTCCACGAAGATACGCGCAATTTTCACCTGACTAAGCGCAATCGCATCGCTGATTTCCACCACCAAAGCTTCCCCAACCACCCCCGCCGCCTTAATCAATTTACGCAGGTAAATTAACATGGTTTCATCGCGCACGGATTGGTCAGAAATTTTAATAAAGAAGGTGGTTTCAAAACCTTCCTGACGGCGTTTCGCCAATAATGCCATCGCTTTTTCTAACACCCATTTGTCTAAACTGGTGGTCAGATTATTTTGTTCTGCGGCATGGAAAATATCGCCCGAAGAAATCCGCTGTCCTTCACCGTCAACGATTTTGAGGAACACTTCATAAATTTCTTGATTCTCCCCCTTAAGACTAACAATCGGTTGAAATAACAGTGAAAATCGATTTTCATCACGCGCGGTTTCAATAATTTTGGCGATATTATTGAGTTTTGAAGCCTCATTATCATCTTGCGATTTGACCACGGCTTTGTAAACTTCAAAGCCATTGCCGCCGCGTTTTGCCACGATAGCACACGCCGCATGCGCATCAGTGAGCACATCTTGCGGGCTGGTGGTGCTCGCAAACACGGGCGCAATTCCAATACTGCAAGTAGTGATGATAGAGCTATTGTCTTTGAGTTCTGTCACCGTGGATTCAATGGTTTTACAAATCTTTTCCGCTAACTCACTGCTGTAATGGGTGTCTTTATCAATCAACAATAAGGTAAACACACTGTCGCCAAAGCGGGCAATCAAAGCCGAGTCGCCCAAAGGTTTGCAGCAATTTTGCAGCAGTAGCGCAATATTTTGAATCACAGGATCGCTCATGCCCACGCCGACTTGTTGCCGTGCCGAGCTGAAATTATCCAAGGCAATGTAAAACACGATGTTGCGGGAATTACTTTCAATCGATTTGCTGAGGCTTTTTTCTAATAAGGTGATGAAATACGTGCGGTTATATAAACCCGTGAGCGGATCACGCCGCGTGAGTTCCTTGGCTTTTTCATCCTGCGAGCGGTCACGAATAATCACTTGAATACAGCTTTCACCTTCATAAACGGCGCGCCCTAGCTCCATGCGTAACGGGAAGCGTTTATTATCTGAACGTAAGCCTATGAGTTCTATGATGCTTTCATCACGATTATCATCTTTCATAAAATCGCGCATAAACTCTTTAAATTTAGCTTGTTCGTTAATGCTCACTAAATCCATGATCGGCAAACCTTCCATGTCATCAATGTCTTTATAACCGAACATTTTCAAATAGGTAGGATTAATATAAACGTGCATGCCTTCGTGAACATACGCAATCGCATCGCGTGAAGATTCTAAAAGAAGTTTATTTTGGCGTTGAGATTCTTTGTAAAGCTGTTCTAAAAAACGGTATTGTCGCCGCGCTCGTAAAGAATCTAATTCTTTGCCGACAGCGGTTTGTAAACAGGCATCATTGCCCGCAGGCAAGACTTGCCGCGCCCCTGCCCCCAATAATGAAGCAACGGCTTTACCTTCTAAACTGTTGGAGAGCACAATCACGGGAATATCTTGGTGTGCACTGTTGATCATTTCACAAGCGGCCTCTGCGGTGAATTCCATCACGCGCGGCACTGTGATTAACAAGTCCCATTGTTCACCAAGGGCTTGTTCTAAATCTTCTTCATCTTCAATATGACGCGGTCGAATCGGGTAGCGTGCTTTACGTAAGCTACTTAAAATGACTTCAGCATCATTAGCCGATTCTTCTATGACCAGTAAACGGATAATGTCATCGTTCATCATGAGGTTGTAAGCTCCTTATTTTTAACATGAGGCTGGGAGATTAAGAGCTAACGCGGTTTGTCGGGGATGGCTTGCATCAACCCGCTGATTAAGGTGCATCTTGGCAGTATCCTACCGCATTTTCTATGACGAAAACTCGTTATTATTGGTGGGGGTAGCAAACTACTTGCCAACAGGCGACAGTCAACAGCACGATGCCATTGATAAGTCACACTCAAAATAGCGCGTTAAAATTCAACTGGATAAATTTAACAGTGAACTTTTTAGCGGCAAGCTAAAGCGCGTTATGCTGAGCAGCAGTAAAACACCTAAATATAAACAATCCGCGAAGTTTAATATAAAATACAAAGCTTGCGCTATGCCTTATCGCAGAATACACGTATATTCCCCCCGCAGATTATTCAAAAATAAGATCAGTGTCACACTGACAAGGATGGTCTGAAGCCATATTGACAGGATTAAAAACTTATAAAACTAAAAACTTTAATACTTTCTGGGTATTAGGGAGTAATCCTGAATAATTTATCACGCCCCATTTTCAATCACATTGAACGCAAATTATGAAAACTTGGTTAGAACAAATTGCTTGGAACGAACAAGGCTTAATTCCCGTCATTGCTCAAGATGCAAATACAGGAGTGGTGTTAATGTTTGCTTGGATGAATCAAGAAGCCCTGCAACTCAGCGTGAAAGAACAACGTGCGGTTTATTGGTCACGCTCACGCAATCGCCTTTGGTTTAAAGGTGAAGAGTCGGGACACATTCAACACTTGAAAGATATTCGTCTGGATTGTGACAACGATGTGATTTTATTGAAGGTTGAACAGCTCGGCGGCGTTGCTTGTCACACAGGACGCGAGAGTTGTTTCTATCAACAATTACAGCAAGAAAATTGGGTGACAGTCGAGCCAGTTTTGAAAGACCCTGCAACTTTGTACAAAAAATAAATCCATTTCCAGAAATTTTCTGGCAAAAAACTGTCGAGTTTAAAAATTTGGCAGTTTTTTTCGAGAAAAATAGCTTAAAAATATTGAACTGACAAACAAATTTTTATCGAAATTTTTATAAATTAAAATACTTATAACTAATTAATTTAATAGATAATTAATTTTATAATTCCTATTTTTGTACTGCAAAAATTGCCCAAAATCCCAAAAAAAGAGGGCAGTGACACCAAAAAAATCATAATAAATTGTGAACTCATTCACATTTGAATGGTTAGAATTCATATTTATCTCTATAATACTACTCATAGTGGAAAGTATCTTCGACCGATGCAAGCTTTTACTATCAATGTTGCAGGTCTTGCCAAGCACTGTTTTGAAAATCGCGTTGGTTTTTTGTGCCTCTGTTTAGACTTAGTAAACCCGTTTTTTAAATTTTAGAGGTAGTGTTACATGTCCGCAGTTATTAAAGGTCAAGTCAAATTTTTTAACGAATCTAAAGGCTTCGGCTTTATTACCCCTGCTGATGGCAGCAAAGATGTGTTCGTTCACTTCTCCGCCATTGTCAGCGATGGTTTCAAGACCTTAGCAGAAGGTCAAAACGTTGAATTCTCAATCGAACAAGGCGCAAAAGGCCCATCCGCAACCAACGTTCGTGGAATCTAAAGACAAGTTGAGGTCATAGGGTGTAGTGCAAATTGCATCCGTCATCATTCTGACGAACTCGGTTTATCAGTTCACCCTGTCCTGACTTGTTACAAGACTCTCCCAATTGAAAAATTTGGAGAGTCTTTTTTTGGAGGGAAGAAACCTACTCAAGTCTCTTTTTCAAGTACACAGCGATATTTTGGGTGTGCTTTTTGTTCTTTTTTATCTTTGCAGACTTTACGTGACTTTTCTTTCACGGAAGGTTTGACTGCATTACGGTCTTTTTTGACCGACACAGCATTTTTAAATTCTGATGACGTGCCTGCTGCTTTTGGGGTTAAATCCAAGGGTTTACACGGAATCACTTTCTCAAAAAATGCGCCTGTACAAGTACGCTCTGAAGCTTTGAGCCAATCCCACGCATAACGTCCACCCGCCAACACTGCCACCACAACCACCAATAAAGCCACCACTTTTAAAAGCAAACGCGCCACTTCTAAAATTTTTTGCAGTAAATATAAGCCCCATTGGGAAAGATAAAGCGTCAACACCACCAACAATAACACGATTAATAAAGTGCCCAACGTGCCTGTTAAGCTTGCCTCGTGCATTTTAGTTTTTAATACTTCGCTCCACTCATTGACGAAGCGTGTTAACCAGTTAAGCAGTTGGGTCAGGTTTTCCACGATGGCTTTTAGAATTGGTAACGCAAGTAAAACATCAAACTACGGGGCTGCTGAGGCATGGCTGTAAAAGTGGTACTTCCCGCGCCGCCTGCATTGTAATAACGCCTGTCCAACAAGTTTAAAATATCAAAATTTAATGACAGATTTTTAAACAGCACATCATTCGCCCCCAGATGCAGATTCATCAAGGCATACGCAGGCGATTGTAAACGTTTGCTCGGATTTTGCGGATCGGGTAATTCAGTGTTGGTGCGGTCAATCAAATAAAGCTGCGGGGTAATAAAATACTTATTGCGATATGTGAAAGTCGTGCCCAGCTTGATTTTATTCCGTGCCACATAAGGAATATCCAAGGTTTTGCCACCGTCTTGCACTGTGCCTTGAATGAAACTGTAACTCCCCCAAGTGCTCCACTTCCATTCGCCCCATTCACGCTGATAATTCAGCCCAAGGTCTGCGCCATATTGCGAACCACGCCCCAAATTATCCCGAATCGTGGTTTTTAAAATCTGCGCTCCTGCGATAAATTGACGCGGCACGGCTTCCGTACGGCTGGCTATTAAATCATGATTTTGAATGTAGTATAAATTCAGCAAACTATTGAAATTTTTGCTCCATTGCTGACTCACACTGAATTCTAAATTCTTCGATTTTTCAGGTTTTAACGAAGGATTCGGCGCACGAAATTGCGAACTGATATATTCGCCTTGCGCATTTTTCTTGCCCGTAAACGAGCCGAAACTGCCTAAAATATCATCTGGAGAAGGCGCGCGAAAAGCCTCTCCATACAACAGTTTAACCACAGTATCTTGCAACGGACGGTACACCAAACCAAGACGCGGATTCACCGTACTTTCATAATCCGAATTGCGGTCATAGCGCAAACCGACGATAGTCGAAAATTGTGGCGACCAAGCCGCCTGCCATTGCAAATAAAACGCGGAGTTACGATAACTCAGTTCTGTCAAAGGCACGGGCAAAGTAGTATTCATAAAATACTGATTTTGCGAATTAATGGGTTTGTCGCGGTTGAAGGGTTGCGCCAAGTTAGGGGTGACAAACGACGCATATTCTTCATAACTAAATCCACCAATCAGCGAATTATTAGCATTTAATTTGTAATTAACTTGTTGTTCTAAAGCGCGTTTACTGCCTTTGCTGTAACTGTAACCTGACCCAAAATCCGTGAACACATTGCGATATTGCGACTCGGGCGCAACTTCATAAGTGTCATAATTGATATGGGTTTTAATGCTTAAATCTTCATTCACCTGACGCTGATAAGTTGCATATAAGGTATTGATTTCAGTATTCCATTGCCCTTCCTGCGTATAAAATGCACTGGCAGGTTTGTCACCCGTACTGGTGAGACTGCGGAAAAATGAGCGATTAAAGCCTAGTGTCCACTCTTGGGCAATTTTTAACTTCACAAATTCTGTCGAACTGTTGATATTGCCAACATAATTCTCTCGGTCTTTCGCTGCAACGACGACTTTTCCCGCAGAGTTTACTGCATTTACTTTAGTAAATTCATTGGGATAATATTTAGATAAATCTGCCGTGTCGGAACGTTGTTGATGTGCACCCATCACAAACTCTAAATCATCGCTGAGTTTTTTCCCTGCATGAATGCTGTTATAGGTGGTGTTATTGCTGCCAAAACTGGTACTTAAGCGCACGCCATCCACATCTTCGGCCTCTTCAGTGATGATATTAATCACCCCTGAAAACGCATCAGCCCCATACAGGGTTGAGGCAGGGCCGTATAAAATTTCAACCTGCTTGGCGTGGTATAATGGAAAATTGTCGCCGACGGGAATTTTCTCGCGGGTGGGCGAGTCGATACGCACCCCATCTTGTAAGATTAAAAACTTGTTATTGCTGAGTTGTCCATGCAAAGTAATATTGTTATAGATTGAAGATTTGGTATTGCGCTGCAAATCAACGCCCGGCAAATCTTGTAATAAATCACTGAGATTGATATAACGACGTTGTTCGATTTGTTCTTTGGTGATGACCATCACTGAAGCAGGCGTGTCAGTTGCTTTTTCAGATTGACGTGAAGCGGTGGTAATTGGAACATCCAATAATTCGGAAAGTGAAAGATTGCGCAACTGTTTGACATTCAAATCCGCGACTTCAGCAGCAATACTGTTATTGTGCAAGCAATAGAGCAGCAGTAATAATCTGTAGTGCAAGCTGGGAAAAAAGGATGATGTTATTGTTCTCATGATGTCCCATCAAATCAATTCAGTGAGTGAAGACACACGACAGCGGACAGTAGGATAAACAACTAGCTGTTGACAGCCTACTTACGTTACTATTGAGACAGTTAATTCTAAAAAACGCGCTGTAAATGTTCTTATTTTTTGAAGAATGCAGTGCTAAATAATTGATCATAAATTAAGGTTAAGTCTATCAAATGTCAGCTCAACATGCTGAAAAACTTAAGGCGTTAGGGCTTGCGGTCATTCAAGCCGAAGCGCAAGCAGTCGCCCAACTAATACAGAAAATTGATGCAACATTTGTGCAGGCTTGCGAGTTAATGCTGGCGTGTCAAGGGCGCATTGTGGTGATTGGCATGGGCAAATCAGGACATATTGCCAATAAAATCGCCGCCACGCTCGCAAGCACAGGCAGTCCCGCATTTTTCGTGCATCCCGGTGAAGCCAGCCACGGCGATTTAGGCATGATTACCGCCAAAGACGTGGTGCTTGCCTTGTCGAATTCGGGCGAGACCGAAGAAATCCTCACCATTTTGCCGATGATTAAACGCTTAGGTGTGCCTTTGATTGGCTTAACGGGCAATCCGCAGTCGAGTATTGCTCGCGCCGCAAGTTGCAATATTGATGTCAGCGTCGAAAAAGAAGCCTGTCCTTTGGGGCTTGCGCCGACTTCGAGCACCACGGCAGCCCTTGCAATGGGTGATGCTTTGGCAGTGGCTTTGTTGGAAGCCAAGGGCTTTAGTGCGGCAGATTTCGCACGTTCCCACCCCAAAGGGCGTTTAGGGCGACGTTTATTACTGCTCACCAGCGACATCATGCACAGCGGCGATAGCATTCCAAAAGTCAGTGTCACCGCAAGTTTGCGCGATGCCTTGATGGAAATGACCCGTAAAGGTTTGGGCATGACTGCGATTGTGGGCGAGCACGGGCAAGTGCTGGGGATTTATACCGACGGCGATTTGCGGCGCACTTTAGACAAACAACTGGATTTACACAATACTTGCATCACCGAAGTGATGAACCGAAATTGCAAAACTATTGTTCCTGAAAGCTTAGCGGTTGATGCTTTAAGTGTGATGCAACAGCATAAAATCAATGGCTTATTAGTCACAAACACTGAAAATATTTTAGTTGGCGCAGTACACATGCACGATTTATTAAGGGCTGGAGTGGTTTAAAACAATGAAAAAAATTCCTAAAAAAATTCTAGCACGCGCCAAACAAATTAAATTGGCAATTTTTGATGTGGACGGCGTACTCACCGATGGCAGTTTGTTCATGGGTGATGATGGTTTGGAATATAAAGCATTTAACGCTCGCGACGGCTTGGGCATGAAAATGTTGCAAGCCACGGGCGTAACCCTCGCAATTATCACAGGCAAAACCTCGCAAGTGGTGGAGCACCGCATGCGGGTGTTAAATATCAAACATGTGTTTCAAGGACAATTAGACAAGCAAGTCGCGTTCACTAAACTCTGTCATCAATTAAAAATTGCCCCCGAAGCCGTGGCGTATTTGGGCGATGATGTCATCGATGTACCTGTGTTGAAAAAAGTCGGTTTGGCGGTGGCGGTGGCAGATGCGCACCCGATGATTTTGCCTTATACCCATTGGCAATTATCCAACAAAGGTGGGCGCGGTGCTGCGCGGGAATTATGCGAATTAATTATGTATGCCCAAGGCAGTTTGGCAGTCCAAATGCAACGTTACGGTATTGATTTATAATATGTTCGCGCAACGTTGGCTACTGCTTTGGGGCTTACCTTTACTGGGCGTTGCCCTGATCACGACGTGGCTGGTGTGGGATGTTGGTAGCAAAAGTGACCGACGCAAAAAATCGGAAGTTGCCTTTCCTGATTACACCCTGAAAGATTTTGTCAGCCTGCGCATGGATGAACAAGGGCAACTGGTCGCATTATTACACGCCAGTAGCATGCAGCATTATCCTGAAATCAATACCAAATTAACCCGACCCTATTTAGTTTTTTATCAAAATGCCCAGCCACTGTGGTACGTGTTGGCAGAATCGGGACAGATTTCCCCCGATCAGTCACAAATTTGGCTCAATGGGAAAACTTATTTATGGCGCAGTCCGCTATCACCCGAACAATTGCCCATCGAAGTTCACACCACAGAAGTTCATATTCTTGTACCTGACCAGTTTGCTGAAACGACCGCGCCCACTCAGATTATTAACGGTAAAAACCATACCACAGGCGTAGGCATGAAAGTCTGGCTACAAACTCACCTTATCGAATTACGCTCTCATGTGCGAGGACACTATGCACCGCAACCCTAATTTAATCATCGTCTTGTTAGCTCTGCTGTGGCAAAGTGCCGCCTTCGCCTTATCGACCGATCGTGAACAACCTATCAAAATTGAAGCTGACACCGCCACCGTTGACGATGGCAAAGGCTTTGGGGTGTATCAAGGCAATGTGGTGGTGACGCAAGGCACGATTTTAATCAATGCGGACAAAGTCACGTTTCACTATGATAAAAAACAGCAGCTCGAAAAGGTCTTTGCTTATGGTAATCCCGTGCGTTTCAAACAACGCCCCGACAACAACCCCGAAGACCTGCATGCCAAGGCGCAGCAGATGGAATATTTCGCACTAAAAGATATGCTAAACTTGTTACAAGATGCCGAATTATGGCAGGGAAAAGACACTTTCACAGGGCAACGTATCAGTTATGATACGAAACAAAGCGTGATTAAAGCGGATAAGGGAGATAAAAAGGAAGGACAACGGATTACTGTCACTTTGCAGCCGCGTAATAATAAACCTCAACCTGCCACCCCGACCCCTAAGCCATAATTATGAGCACACTCATCGCACAGCATTTAGGAAAATCCTACAAAACCCGCCAAGTGGTTAGGGACGTGAGCCTACAAGTCAACAGTGGCGAAATCGTGGGCTTGCTGGGGGCGAATGGCGCGGGGAAAACCACCAGTTTTTATATGATTGTGGGTTTAATTCCCTGTGAACAAGGGCGGGTTGCTTTAGACGATGACGACATCACCTATTTACCCATGCACCGCCGCGCCCAGCTGGGCTTGGGTTATCTGCCCCAAGAAACTTCCGTATTTCGCAAGCTTAGCGTTGAAGACAATATTCTTGCCATTCTCGAAGTTCAGAAAAATTTAAATAAAACCCAACGCTTGCAACGTCTTGACGAATTGCTTGAAGAATTTCATATCGAACATTTACGCAAATCTTTAGGCATGAGTCTTTCAGGCGGCGAAAAACGCCGGGTCGAAATTGCCCGCGCGCTGGCAGCAAATCCACGTTTTATCCTGTTAGATGAACCCTTTGCAGGGGTGGACCCGATAGCCGTGCGCGACATTCAGCGTATTATCTCGCATTTAGCCAGTTTAAAAATCGGGGTATTAATTACCGATCATAACGTGCGTGAGACCCTAGATATTTGCGAACGTGCCTATATTGTGAATGAAGGGGCACTGATTGCTGAGGGAACGCCCGAACATATCTTACAAAATAGCCGTGTACGCGAAGCCTATC
This sequence comes from Pseudomonadota bacterium, assembly GCA_039797505.1. Lineage (GTDB taxonomy): Bacteria > Pseudomonadota > Gammaproteobacteria > Beggiatoales > Beggiatoaceae > JAQTYU01. The sequence continues at coordinate 10,168 of JBDKHS010000209.1, forward strand.
TTGGAGAGGATTTCAGATTATAATGCTCATATTCACTCCAATAATCGACGCTCACGAAACCACTAGAATAATGATGCTATGAAACAATCGCTCCAACTACGTCTCGGTCAGCAAATCACCATGACCCCCCAATTGCAACAAGCGATTAAGCTGTTGCAGTTATCGACCTTAGACTTACAGCTCGAAATTCAGCAAGTGCTTGACTCTAACATCATGTTAGAAGAAGTGGTTGATGAAGATTTTGATGCCGAGATCGAAGCACTCAAAGAATTTGATGGAGCGGAAAATACCGCAAGTTATGAAGAAAATATTTCGCCGACACATCAAGATTCACATGAAGATTATGAAGTTGAATTGCCCGAAACTGCGGAAGAAATCCGTTTAGAAAGCATGACCGATATTCCTGAAGATTTGTCGGTAGACAGCTCTTGGGATGATATTTATGAAGGCTTGCCCAATCACAGCGATTATCCCAACGGTGACAGTTCGGGCAAAGACATTTTTAATCAAAATAATACGGAAGAAACTCTACGCGAGCATTTGTTGTGGCAATTGGAATTAACCCCGTTCAGTGACACTGATCGCGCAATTGCTCATGCAATTATTCATGCCTTAGATGATGATGGTTATTTACATATTCCCCTAGAAGACATCATTCACAGTGTGGATGCTGATGTGGAAATTGATGAAGTGGAAGCCGTGCTGCATCGCCTGCAACATTTCGACCCGATTGGGATTGCCGCCCGTTCGCTCGGTGAATGTTTAGTCTTGCAACTATCAGCCCTGCCCCAAGATACGCCTTGGATTGCTGAGGCGAAGCATTTGGCTAAAGATTATTTAGAAATTTTGGGCGCACATGATTATGTGCAACTTGCCAAGCGCATGAAGCTCAGTCGTGAAGAATTACAACCGATTGTCGCCTTGATTCAGTCGTTGAACCCACGCCCAGGCGGACAATTGGGCAATCATCAAGCAAGCTATGTCGTGCCCGATGTGTTTGTGCGCAAAGTGAAAGGGGTGTGGCGGGTCGAACTCAATGCAGAAATCGCCCCCAAACTACGAATTAACAGTTATTACGCGAGTTTAGTGTCGCGCTGCAAAACCCGCGAAGAAACCAGTAGCTTAAAAAATCATTTACAAGAAGCCCGTTGGTTTATTAAAAGTTTACAAAGTCGGCATGAAACTTTACTCAAAGTGGCAAAGTGCATTGTCGATAAGCAAAGTGAATTCTTAGAATACGGCGATGAAGCGATGAAACCCTTGGTGTTACACGACATCGCCAGTGAATTAGAAATGCACGAATCCACGATTTCGCGGGTGACGACCCAAAAGTATTTACATACGCCGCGTGGAATTTTTGAACTGAAATACTTTTTCTCGAGTCATGTGAGTACCAACAATGGTGGCGAATGTTCCTCTACCGCTATTCGCGCACTCATCAAGAAGTTAATCGCGTCCGAAAGTAGCGCGAAACCGCTCAGTGATAGTAAAATCGCTGACATTTTATCCAATCGGGGAATTAATGTTGCGCGTCGCACGGTGGCAAAATATCGTGAGGCGA
>JBDKHS010000210.1:0-4732 GCA_039797505.1 Pseudomonadota bacterium
CTGCGAATATCACGGGCGTGTTGTTGGCGTGGCAATTGGGGAAAACCTGGTTCGCCACGCGCTTGGAAACTTTTGAACACTGGTGTCGTCATTATGCCGATTGAAAATATTCACATTGCCACCGCTGAAGACATGGAAGCCTTGGGCGGAAAATTGGCGGCGCGTTATGCCACGGGTGGGATTATTTATTTTTATGGCGATTTGGGCGCGGGAAAAACCACTTTAGTGCGTGGATTTTTGCGCGCTTTGGGTCATCAAGGCTCGGTGAAAAGCCCGACTTATACCTTAGTTGAACCCTATCAACTGGGCGACACTGCGATTTATCATTTTGATTTATATCGGCTCGGCGATCCTGAAGAATTGGAATATATCGGCATGCGTGATTATGTCGAAGATACACGAGCGATTTGTTTGATTGAATGGCCTGAAAAAGGCACGGGGTTTATTCCTGCGGCGAACGCGGTGCTGCATTTAAGCCATTTGGAAAATGGGCGGGCGGTGCAGTTGGAAATTCGGGCGTGAAAAGAATAAAAAAGGACTGGCAGTCCTAAATCTCGATCTGACTCGAGACCTGCTAGGTTTTAAAAACCTAGCAGGTCTTTGTTATAGTGAATTAATCTAGTTGAGTAAATAGAGACTGTAACTGATCGTAGGTGCGAATTTATTCACACAACGCGCTCGAATTAAAAAACGCATGCGAATAAATTCGCACCTACGATCAGCTCAATCTCGCAAACTTAGCTTAAAATTAAGCCTCCAAATCGGTTCTGTAAGACATTCACAACGCGGCAATACACAATTCTGTCAATTGCTCTACCAATTCCGCTTCAGAACCCTCCGCATAGTCGGCAAAAATTTCGACCAAGGCTTCTACGGCAAGTTCTTCTTGTTGAACGGCACGGTGCAACACCGGCAAAAATTCCTGCGTTAATAACTCCGCCGTTGAAAGACTGGCAAGCGTTTGAGCCGTTTTATCTAATGTCCCTAAATAAATAAGATTCTGTGCATTATCGACGGCAATATTAGCCAAACTGAACTTAAATTCAGCCGCATAACTATTCACTGTTCGATAAAAATTCAGCATATTTTGAGCGCATTTTAATAATTGCTGTGCGCTGGACTCGGGCGTTTCTGCATGAATTGCCGTTTGCAACGCCTGCGCTAAACAGGGTTCAGTATGCAAAATTTGCCACAATCGCCAATTTTTGCGCTCTTCAGCAATGACCACACAACGCTGTTCAGACAACAGCGAGCTACAGCGTAAATGCAAAGCAATCTGTTCTCGCAACGCCGCTTTTGCCCCGTCAAGTTCGGGATATTGCCATGCCAGTTTAGAAAAACAACGCCAGCCCTCTTTTGTATTGACCATCCATGTGCCATCTTCTTGCAAAGTGGGTTTAAGTGCATGCTGCGCCACCTGATTTAAAATCAATTTACCCGACAACGGCGGCCAAATCCACTGGCTTGGGGTTTCTTCATCAGGAAATTTGGGCAAACGTTTACTGTTACTTTTCAGCGCGGCGGCCGCAAAAGAAACCACGTTTGTTTCAGGTGTTTCAGGGGGAGGCGATACTGCTGTTACACTGGCTAAAATTTCAGGCGTGCTTGCAACGGGTTCAGAAATTTCAGGCACAACGATGGGCGTTTCAGCGGTGTCGGGTTCTGTTAAAAACTCGTCAATGGTGTCGTGCTCTTCGACAGGATTCAGCTCAGAAAAATCTGCCACATCGGATAATTCAGGCAAATCATCGAAATCTTCAAGATTTTGAGGCTCACCAGCAAACTCGCCCAACTCAGGCAAGGCTTCTAATTCTGTTAATACTTCTAATTCACTTAATTCATCCAGTTGATTAGATGGGTCAGCGAGCAGCACTATCTCTTCTGGCACAGCAATTTCCACATTAGGGCTGACACTTGCCGTGATGGGCAGGCTTAACGCAGGTAATTGGGCTTTGAAAAGCTCTAATAATTCTTCACCCGTACTCACTTCTGGGCGGGGCAAATGCGGCAATTGACGCGTATTGTCTAAAATATTCAGCCGTTCCACCGCCAAACGCACCGCTAAAATGAAAGTTTCACGAATACCTTTGGGCAAGGTCGCGGAACTTTCACTAAAGCTTAAATCTGGACAGTCATTAAAATAAGTTTTAGCTTCAACTTCATGCACGGCGTGGGGCGAGTCTTGTTTATTTAATTGCACCACCATTTCGACAGGCGCGTGACTGTGAATCGCTGCCAATTGTTCGCGAGCATGGTCAAAATACGGGAGAGAAGCTTGCAAATTTTTGGGTGAGCTGGCATCTGCCACAAAGACCACGGTATCTGCGGTGCTCAGTAAATAATCCCGATAGGGCTGCGCTGTGGTGTGGGTGGGCACACTGACAATTTGGCAAGCAATCGCTAAGCCCTTGAAAAAACCGCCCGTATATTCTAACCAGTCAAAATAGACTGTTGGGTAATCGGGTAATTCAGGCGTGAACACCGCATTCGTTTTGCCAAGCAGTTTGCCCAAGGTTTGCACACTCAAGGTTTTACCCGCTGCGGGCGCACCATCGTACACAATCCGAACCACGACAACATCGCGGGTGGTATCAATTATTGCCATGTTTCCAGTCCTTACCTACACTATTTTTCTATGCTGAGAGATAAAACAGTCCCGACGTGTGGCAAGCGATTCCATCCGTTGCTCGCCCCAAAATTGACGATTAAATTCTCAGTCTAGCATAGCATTTTTAGGCTTAACCCGCATTCTGTTTTGATTTGGGCTGTAGCAAGTTCACAGGTTTGGGATTGAGTCCTAAATCACTGGCGTGAAAGGGACGTGGGCGAAAACCAAAATCATCACTTGCAGTCTTGTGGTCAAAACATAAATCTTGATTCATGCGATCCAACATTGCGGGCGATAAATGTTGAAAGCGCGGTAATTTCCGGGCAAGATTCAATGCTAATTTAAACAGTTGCGCAGGGATTGAAATAATGCGCGGGGGTTTGCGTAAACTGTGAAACACTCCTTCCACCATTTCTCGGTAAGTCAAAGTTTGTCCGCCACTTAAATTATAAGCACGATTATACGTCGCTTCTTCCGCATAGGCTTGGACGCAGGCGGCGGCTAAATCATCCGCATGCACGGGTTGGCGCAAGCCCTTCCCCCCTGCAATCAGCGGGAAAAATCCGAAGCGTTGAATAAAATGGGCAATGAAGCTGATATTTTTATCTTTGCCCGCGCCATAAATCAGCGTGGGTCTAAACACTGTCCATGCAATTTGGCGTTCACTGCACACCTTGGCAAGGGCGAGTTCTGCATCATTTAAACCTTGTACAATTTCACGTTCTTTCGGGTCGCTGGAACTCATTTTAGTAAAACAGCTCGTCGAACTGAAAGTAATCACCCGTTGAATGGGCAAGGGATTCGGCAGTTCTGCCAAAAGTTTGGGTAATAAGGGCAGCGGTGCCAAATGAAATAAAATGCTGGGGGCGACAGGTGGCAAGGCTTGGGTATTTAAATCCAATTGTTGCCACATAATTCCCTGCGCACTGGGTGGCACGGGGGCGCGGCTGATGGCTATCACCCGAAACCCTGCCGCTTGTAAACGGGGCAGTAGGAAATGTCCGATTTGATTAGTCGCGCCTGTGACGAGGGCGATGGTTTGCGTAAAATGGGCAGGCATACATAATTCCTTTTATCTGTTGGTTAATTCCCTAGGAGCAGTTTATATGCCAAGTGATTTATTACGTGGCGTGGGCTATTTTTTCTCAGGTATTCAGTTGATTTTTCGCCCAAAATTACGCCTGTTTGTGATTTTGCCGCTGCTGATCAATATCCTATTATTTAGCCTTGCTATTTATGGGGGCTGGCTTGGATTACAACAGGGGATGACGGCAATTCAGCACTGGCTGCCCGAAGCTTGGGCCTGGCTACATTGGCTGCTGTATCCGCTGTTCATATTGCTTGCAGTCTTAATTTTTATCTTTGGTTTCAGTAGTTTAATTAATTTTATCGGTGCGCCGTTCAACGGTCTACTTGCAGAGCAGGTGGAAATGCAGCTCACAGGGCAAGCGATGCCGAGTATTGCCTTAAAAAACACGCCTAAAATTTTATGGGCTGAAGTGCAAAAAATAGGCTACAGTCTGCGTTATTTAATCCCGCTGGGGATTATCAGCTTGATTCCCATCATAAATTTTATAAGTCCCTTTTTATGGTTGTTGTGGGGGGCGTGGCTGATGAGTTTGCAATATCTGGCTTATCCTTTTGAAAATCATGGCATCCTTGCCCCAGCACAACGTGCATATCTTGCACAGCGGCGTGGACTGAGTTTGGGATTTGGGGGCGGGGTGCTACTTGTCAGTCTATTGCCCATTGTTAATTTTTTGGCAATGCCTGCGGCAGTGGCGGGTGCAACTTTGATGTTTGTTCGGGAGTTTAAGGATAAGCCTTAATCAGCATACGGGAGAATTCGCTAGGGCGTGTCATCAATTAGGCATTAACCGCTAAAGAAGCCCCTAAATCCCCTAAAGGGGACTTAAAACCGCTTTAATTTTTGTCTTTAGCCCCCTTTAGGGAGGGCTAAGTCAAAGAGTATAAATATGAGATATAATATACATTTAAGTAAACATTCCCTTTAAGCGATTGATTAACCTAATAACACATGAACAGTTTAATCCCATACCTAACCACACTAAGCGATTCCCGTAAGACCAAAGGCATTCGTCACCAACAAACACCGACCCTAGT
>JBDKHS010000211.1:0-7271 GCA_039797505.1 Pseudomonadota bacterium
GTATCTCCGAGCAGTTTTTCATTGTCGAACACAGGAACGCAGGTGTTTACGATTGAAAATCTGGGCGATAGATTTGGCAATGCGCTGGTAGCAGGCTCGTCTTATAAAGTGACAACTACTAACGGCGTGCTTGGCGGCGTGGTTGATTTCGTGTTCCCAGACAGCAGTTCGAGCAACACGAAAGTACAATTTACTTTGTCTAGCAACCCGCCCACGATGAATACGGCGGGTAATCCCACTTATCCCAATGCCGCGCCTGCTGCAATTACAGTGAAATTAGTGTCGCCGTTTAAAGAGCAATCGCCAGGTGGCAATGGAGATGTAAGCTTTGTGATTACAGGTTCAATTAATAATCCCTAAGCGGTGTTTAATATCCAAGACTGAGTTTTTTCAAATAATTCAGTCTTGGACAATATTTTTGATTTGTTTAGTATATTTAGGTTCAATTCGTTTAACAGAGGACAGATAATGCCCAATTCAACAACACAACGTTATACTTTGGTTGCGATTGCCTTACATTGGCTCATCGCACTGTTTATTATTGGATTACTCGCAACGGGTTGGTATTCAGGGAGTTTGCCCAAAGGCGAGGCGCGTACTGCGATTATTTTATTGCATAAATCCGTGGGTTTATTAGTTTTTGGTTTAATTCTTATTCGTATTTTCTGGCGTTTGACACATACGCCCCCACCTTTGCCTGAAAGCTTGCCCAGTTGGACTAAAGTCGTGGCAGGGATTTTACACTTCGGCTTATACGCATTAATGATTATTCAGCCTGTCAGCGGTTATTTGGCTTCGATTTATGGCGGCTATAAAGTGGCGTTTTTCGGAATGTTGTTACCCGCATGGGGCGCGAAAAATGACAATTTACGTGCCTTTTTTAATGAAACCCATGATATTGCAGGGATTATTTTTGCGGTGTTAATTGCAATTCACCTTGCTGCTGCAATTAAACACATGATTGCAAAAAATGGCATTGTGCAAAGAATATTGCCGTAAATTTGCGTAAAAAAACTTCCAGTTGTTTAATAACGCAGCTGGAAGTTTTTTGGGGACGTGATAAATAGCTTAGGGAATGCAGTTCAGATTTTCAAAAACCGCTTAACTGCTGGGCAACACGCGGCAGATGAATGATTTCAAGTAGGCAGTTTCTGAAATTGCAGGATGAATCGGGTGGTCTGGGCCTTGATGACCTTCAATCAAAATTTGCAAATTGCGATCTAAATGTCGGCTGCTGGCTCGCAACGTATCCACCAAGGTATCGCGTCCCAAGTGCAAAGAACAGGAGGCAGAAACTAAAATCCCATCTTTATTCAACAATTGCATCGCCATTTGATTCACACGACGATAAGCTTGTTCGCCCGTTCTTTGGTCTTTCTTGCGTTTGATAAAAGCAGGCGGGTCTAAAATCACCATATCAAACTTTTCATGTGCTTGACGCATTTGTTTTAACACTTCAAACGCATCGCCTTCCAAAGTGCTGACACGCTCGCTGACATTATTCAACGCCGCATTTTCCACCACATGCGCCAAAGCCGTTTTAGAACTGTCCACACAACAGACTTGGCTTGCACCCGCCCGCGCTGCCTGAATGCCCCAACCGCCGCAATAACTGAACACATCGAGCACGCGCAAATCTTTGGCAAAATGCGACATTTGTAAACGGTTCATACGGTGGTCATAAAACCAGCCTGTTTTTTGCCCAAGCAACACAGGGGCGTGAAATTTTGCGCCATTTTCTTCTAAGAAAACATCCGTCGGCAAAATCCCTGAAACCACTTCAGTGTACGTGGTTAAGCCTTCTAATTCGCGGATGCTGCTGTCATTACGCAACACAATCGCGGTAGGTTTGAGCACCTTTTCCAAAGCGGCGATGATGTCATCTTTCATCAATTCCATGCCAGCGGTGGTAATTTGCGCAACGATAACATCGCCAAAACGATCCACCACCAAACCGGGTAAAAAGTCACTTTCACCAAATACGAGGCGATAATAAGGCTTATCAAATAAACGTTCACGCAGCGACAGTGCCACATTTAAACGATGCACTAATAAAGAACGGTCTAAAACATAATCGGGGTCACGGCTGACCATGCGGACAGAAATCAGGGAATGCGGGTTAATGTAGCCCGTACCCATCACGGTAGGGGTTGCATCATGATTCAAAATTTGCACAGCCTGCCCTGCTTGAAAACTGGTCAGGGGGCTTTTTTGGGTATCAATTTCGTTGCTGTATATCCACGAATGCCCCGCATGTAACCGGCGATCTGCATTTTTTTTCAAATAAACTTGAGCAAGAGCCATGCGCTATTCCAATGAGTCAATTAAGGGAGCTTGATCTTACTGGGTTTAAGTAAAATTGCAATGTTAGGCAGCACTTAGGGTGTATCATCAAATAGACATTCACCGCTAAAGAAGCCCCTAAATCCCCTAAAGGGGACTTTAAATACTCAACAAATATTTTGGGTTTAGCCCCCTTCAGGGGGTTGGGGGCTTCTTTAAAGATTTTTAAACACGCTATTTTTTGTTAAAACTTAATTGATGACAGGCCCTAGCTTGAAATGTGACCAAAAGCTTCTCTAGTTCAGGCTAAAACGCACTCCACATTAATAACTTCTCAATTTCTAATCTAAGGAGTCATTTCAAGTTCCCTGAAAGGAACTTAGAGACTGTTTTTAATCTTTAAAAAAGACGTTTTTGAGAGGGGAGATGCGCAGTTGAATGTTGGCATTTTCCTCACCTAATTATGCTATACTAACTCTCTTTTAGTGCTAACCCCCTCATCACCTTATCCCCACTATGTCCTTAAATACCATAGAAGAAATCATCGCAGACATGCGTCAGGGTAAAATGGTTATCCTGATGGATGATGAAGATCGCGAAAATGAAGGCGATATTATTATGGCAGCCGCACAGATTCGTGCGGAAGATGTCAATTTCATGGCGCGTTACGCACGCGGTTTGATTTGCCTGACCTTAACCCCAGAACGTTGCCAACAATTACGCCTGCCCTTAATGGTGCGTGACAATTACGCCGCCTATGGCACAAATTTCACCGTTTCAATTGAAGCCGCGAAAGGTGTCACCACGGGTATTTCTGCCGCAGACCGTGCTTTAACTATCCGCACAGCGGTTTCAAATACCGCAAAACCTTCGGACTTAGTGCAACCAGGGCATATTTTCCCCTTAATGGCGCAACCCGGCGGTGTGTTACGACGCGCAGGACATACGGAAGCGGGCTGTGATTTAGCACGTTTAGCAGGCTTTGAACCTGCCGCCTCAGTTTTAGTCGAAATTTTAAATGAAGATGGCACGATGGCGCGCCGTCCTGATTTAGAACAATTTGCAAAACAGCATAATTTAAAAATTGGCACAATTGCCGATTTAATTCGTTTTCGTATCGAACACGAAAAAACTGTACAACGGGTTGCACAATGCGAACTGCCCACTGAATTTGGCATGTTCCAATTGGTGGCATATCAAGACGGCATCGATAACGCGCTACATTTTGCTTTAGTTAAAGGACAAGTCGATCCGCATCAAGCCACTTTAGTGCGGGTGCATATTCGCAATAAACTGTGTGATTTGCCCGCCTTGTTAAATGATGAATGTGGCTATCCTTTGCGTGAGGCGATGCGCCGTATTGCTCAAGAAGACTGTGGTGTCGTGGTGGTGTTGTATCCCAACGAAGACCCATTCGCTTTGATTGAACGCATTAAATACCGCGAACGCCAATCGAAAGGCGAAGAATTACCCGCGCATCCCGTCAGTGCCGATTTGCGGACTTATGGTTTAGGCGCGCAAATTTTGGCAGATTTAGGCATTCGTAAAATGCGCGTGCTCAGTGCGCCGAAAAAAATGCACGCGATTTCAGGATTTGGTTTAGAAGTGGTTGATTACGTCAATCCATAAGGGCAGAAAAGATGAATTATATTACGCTGGAAGGGGATTTTACGGCGTGTGATGCACGTTATGTCATCGCCGTGACGCGCTTTAACAGTTTTATTGTCGAAAGTTTATTGTCTGGGGCTTTGGATACTTTGCGCCGTCATGGCGTGAGTGAAAGCAATATCAGCATTGTGCGTGTGCCTGGTGCCTTTGAATTACCGCTGACCGTGCAACAATTAGCTGTCAGTGGCAAATACGATGCAATTATTGCCTTGGGTGCAGTGATTCGGGGCGGCACACCGCATTTTGAATATGTCGCCAGTGAATGCACCAAAGGCATTGCCAGCGTTTCCTTGGCGCAGCAAATTCCAATTGCTTTTGGAGTGTTGACCACAGACAGCATTGATCAAGCGATTGAACGCGCAGGCACAAAAGCAGGCAACAAAGGCGCGGAAGCTGCCGCAACCGCAATTGAAATGGTCAGTTTGCTACGCAAGTTGAAATAATGAATAATCCAAATCCAACCCCGAAAATTTCTACCCAAGGTCGCAGTTTAGCGCGACAACGTTTGGTTCAAGCCTTGTATCAATGGCAACTCACGGGGCATTCCGTCCAAACTATCGAAGCGCAATTTCTCGCAGAAGTTGAAGAAGATATGGACATGGGCAACGTGGACAGAAATTATTTTCATGCCTTGTTATATGCCATTCCGAAATGTATTGATCAGCTAGATACCGCATTAACGCCGTGGTTAGATCGACAACCCACTTTACTCGATCCCACAGAGCGCGCGATTTTGTGGGTGGGTTGCTATGAATTATTGCATTGCTCGCGTGAAGTGCCGTGGCGGGTGGTGATTAATGAAGGTGTAGAACTTGCCAAAGTATTTGGGGCTGAAAAAAGCCATAAATATGTGAACGGCATTTTAGACAAGCTTGCGCACAGCCTGCAAAAAAGTTCGCCGAAAGCCCCGTAATCATGTTGAGTCGGCTGTTGTGGATTATATTTTTTGTCGTGGTTGGGGGGATGTTGTGGTTTCGGATTAAGCGTTTTATCCAGAAACACAAATCTTCTCACACCCCGATGACAACTTTTCAAACGGTGCGCTGCGCTCATTGTGGCGTACACCTCCCAGAGCAGGAAGCTTTGCGTGAAGATGGCAATAGCTTCTGTTGTGTGGCTCATCAACAAGCGTTTAAAGCGCGTTAGCCTTTTACAATACCGTAAAATCTTTGCAGCTCATCTGCCTGCCTTTGAAAAATCGGCGGGATATTTTCCCCTGTCCCATTGCGATAAAGCATCCTCTACCCGAAAGATTCACGCCACTATTGTCTGCTAATTCAAACACTCTCTCTAAGCTTTAAAAAACCGATACCAAACTCTGTCAACACTGTGCATAATAAAGCAGTTCCTGTTATCGTGAAGCTTTATCACTACATCATCCTGTTCACGACAGCAAAAATTTTGCGACTATTCAAGCGCGTGTTGTGTAAAACGCCTATATTTAATTGTTTAAGCACAATACCAGCATTTAAAATAATTCATTTATTTGAGGCTGTTCACACATCAATAATTACAATCAAGATGAGATGTGGCACAGCAAAACAGAGAGAAAAGGAAATAATTTTGCCTATTCAAAAGTCGAATGCCAAAATCGGGGTGTATGTTGATGTCGCTAATATTAATCGGAATGGCGGCTATGGAATGCACTACGACGTGTTACGTGAATTTGCCTGCCGTGACGGCGCAGAAGCGATTCGGCTCAATGCTTATGTCAGTTTTGACATCGAACGCGCCCGAGAAGATTTATCCTATCGCAAAGGCATTAACGGCTATTTTTCAGTGTTGCGAGAATACGGCTTTAAAGTCATTCAAAAGAATGTGAAATGGTATGAAGACGACAAAGGCAATCGTTACGGCAAGGCGAATGCCGATTTAGACATGGCAGTCGATGCCTTATTACAATCTCAAAATTTAGAACGAGTATTATTAGTCACAGGCGACGGTGACTTTGTGCAAGTGGTGCGTGCTTTACAAAACTTTGGCTGTCGGGTTGAAATTGTCGCTTTTGAAAATATTTCCTCTGAACTCAAGCGTGAAGCCGATATGTTTTTATCAGGCTATTTAATTCCCAGCTTATTACCCGTCAAACGTGAATATGCAGGCGTTTGGGGTGAAGTCGGCTCAATTGTGCGCGGTTATTGCTCACATTATTACGAAGATCGCGGCTTTGGCTTTATGCGTTACATGGATAAAATCGCGCCCGGCTTATGGATTACGGACTCTCGCAACGATGATTCACCTTACAGCTCCGCATTTTTTCACAGCTCCAATCTGCCCGAAGAAGTTAATACAGGTAATTTACCCAGCCGCGACTTCATTTTTGAATTTCGCTTAGAAGAATCCAAAACCAATAATAAAGACCCTGTCGCCACCAATATCCGTCTCGTGGGCATGCCCGAGCGCGGCGAACGCTCTCCTAGTAATTCTCCTGCGCCACCCAGCACCACCTCCTTGCTCTATAGCAATAACGGTTAATAAATTTTTGGTAGTGCAAAAGAGGCAGCCTCGTAGGTTGGGCTGCCAACGGCAACCCAATTGAACTCCTTTATTTTCGTTGGGTTAGCTTAGGCTAAGCCAACCTACTTTAACTGGCGGGGGTTTAAATGATGGTCTGAATCAGGATTTACAGGATTAAAGCTTAAATATTCCAGTGGCTAATCCTGCTTAATTCGGATAATCCTGTAAATCCTGATTCAGACAATTAAGATGATTAAAACAGTGCGTAAATAAACGGCGTAAACACCGAGCCTTGCGTCAACACCAACAAACCGCCTAATAACACCAAAATCAAAATAATCGGAATTAACCAAAATTTTTTACGTTCGCGCACGAACAAATAAATATCTTTTAACAAATCTAACATTAAAAAGGATGCTCCATGTGTTTGGGTGGGCGGGCCGGTTTGGGGACACGGTAAGCGTGTTTCGATAAGCCCTTGCCAAAAACACGCATCAACACGCCCAACGGCGTGATGAGGCAAAAGAATAAAATACCAAGAATTAAGCGGGTGTTAATCCAGCCCAGCCCCAGCCCCAACTTTTCCCAGCCCAAATAAGCGGGTTTTAAAAGCTGTGGCATTGCTAAGGCGAGCGCAATCAATCCCGCGCCCAATAACCAACTCCATAACGGACTGGGGGAATGTGAGAACCACGGCACTAACAGCCCAAAAATGCCAATAATTCCGCCCCCAACCACCAAGCCAAATTCACGCAAGCGGCGATTGTCTAAAACTAACTCGATATTTTTCATGCACATTAATCCAAAGTGACGGTGACTTGCCCAATATTTTGCTGAGGTTGCGCGGTTTTTTTCAGGAAACA
>JBDKHS010000212.1:0-11668 GCA_039797505.1 Pseudomonadota bacterium
TACCGAGAAAGTCTTTTGCAAAGGCTTTGAATACTTCAACATCGCAAAAGGCTTTTTTGAAGATGACTTCATAGCGTAAAGAGGCGACTTTTTGCATGGGAGTTCCTGTGATTAAATTAGGGAGTATTTTCTATTTTTTTACAGATTTTATTGAGCATTTCATCAGAAAAATCGTTTCGATAGGTGCGTAAAAAAACTTGTTTTTTTAATTCTACGCCTGTACAGCCTTGAGCTTGTAAGTTGCTCACCATTAATTGTCTGGCAAAATCAAATATTTCTAAACACATCATCATGCGTTCTTCGCCTGAGCGTTGCATGTAAAGTGCCTGAATTTTGGCTGCCATTTCGGGAGAGGTGTCGTTCACGGTTGTATCTCTTTAAGCAGGCGGTGAATGCCTAAATGTTGTGCCCAATAGTGTATGTACGTCCAGTCTAGTTTAGGTACAGATGCAATTAGGTTGGCAATGTTTTTGAATTGCGTTTCGGAGCGTGAATCTTTGAGCCAATCTAGTTTAGAGAGCAGTAAATCTTCTGGACTGACTATCCAAAGCGCAAGATTATTAAAGGTAACCTGTTGTCTGCGTAGGAATTTTTGTTGGCGATAGCTGTGATTTTTCCGCACAATACAGTCAATTTTAATCATACTGTCTTGATGCAAGATATTGAACATGCTTTCTTGAGCAATGGCAGCGTGTGCCATGTCTTCATCAAAATAGTAAGCATTACCCAATCGTTGTGCGAGTTTGATGACATCGTCATTGTGAATTTCTATAATTAAATCAATGTCGCGTGTCATTCGTGGCTGTGCATAATAGCTTAATGCGACTGAACCGCTAAGCATGTAGGCGATATTTGCCTGTTCAAGGCATTGGGTGAGGTGGGCAAGAACTTGATATTGGGAGTGCATGTTTAAACTCATTGACGATACTTTCAGAGTTTAGAGACTAGCATAATTGTCCCATGTTGAGGTAGCGTGTATAGAACGTAGCGGAATGCGAGTAAAATAAGAACGTTTATCTGAACCACAATTCTCACAATGACCATAAATATATTCTTTTAATTGTGTCAATTAAGGCAATTGTGAAAATTGTGGTTCAGACAAATGTAGGGTGTATCAGCATCGCGTCATACATTTTGCAAGTTAGGTTATCGGTTTTTCTTTTTCTCACGAGAAGAGGACAGAATGCACTTTCATATTCAATCTGCTGAAGAAGAAGCAATATTTTGGCTTGAACCCGAGATAAAATTAGGGCGGTTTTAATCTTTAGTTAGGGGATTGGGGGCGCAGTTAAGATTCAAATCTCCCGCATTCCAACAGGCTATAGGGTTTTAAAAACCTAGCATTGAGTCCAGCGTAGTGACGCTCCAGCGTTGGAATGCTTTCCAGCGGTGAGGATTTTACAAGCTTCTGCCGTACAAGGAGGGTCTTATCGATTCAACTGTGTCATGCCTAGAGTTATCACCTTGCAGAATGGAATACGCTATTCCACTCTACTGGAGCATTGGAACGATTTGGGGAAAACATGAGTCATTTAACGACAATACACCCCTTAAAATTGTCGATTGAAGGGGGAAAAATTTATGCAGAACAGATTATTCCACACACGCCTGCCGCGGATGATTTGCCGACACTGGTTTTTTTGCACGAAGGTTTAGGCAGTGTGCGCCATTGGCGAGATTTTCCCTCGGCGGTGGTGCATGAAACGGGCTGTCCTGCTTTGGTGTATGACCGTTTGGGTTATGGGCGTTCCGATGCCGCACCCACGCCACGTACAATGAATTATATGGAACAGGAAGCGTTTGAATTTGTACCGCAGGTTTTGCAAGCAGCACACATTCAACGGGCGATTTTTATCGGGCACAGTGATGGCGGTTCAATTGCTTTATTATTTGCGGCGCGTTACCCGCAGATGACGCAAGCATTAATCACTGAGGCGGCGCATGTGTTTGTGGAAGACATCACTACGCAAGGCATTCGCGAAGCTGTAGAAATTTATAACACCACTAATTTTCCTGAAAAATTGGCACGTTATCATGGGGATAAAACTGAAAAAGTATTTTCTTCGTGGGCAGAAACTTGGCTGTCGCCAGAATTTGCGGCGTGGAATATTGAGCGATATTTAGCAGATATTCACGCGCCTTTGTTGGTGATGCAGGGGATTGAAGATGAATATGGCACAGTAGCTCAAGTAGAGGCAATTGCATCGCAAGTGTCAGGGCAAGTTACACCTTGTCTAGTGCCCAATTGCGCCCACATTCCCCATCAGCAAGCGCGTGACCTGGTGTTTCAACATATTTGCGGGTTTATTCAAGCACAGCTCTGAGTTTTGATTGCATCAATACTTTGCACGGCGACGACGGGAATTGTGTAAATTTATTCCAAATAATCAATTGCCCAGAGCACTTGAATAATCTGAGTTCGGGATAAACTTGGAGGCTTGTTTTCCAGTAAAACAAAAAGCCCTCATCAATTGCTTGACGAGGGCTTTTTAAACAACAAATTACTCTTTGCTAGGTTTTGCAGGCGTTTTCGTGACAGGTTTCGCCGCTGGGGTGATGCCTGATTTTGCACTGTCTACAATCGCCAAGCCTTTGAGCAGATTCAAAGCTTCATACAAGGCGTAATCAGATTTAACCAAGGGCACTTTTTTCTTCTTATCCTTGGCGTTGTCTTTACTGGTATTTGCAGTGTTGCCTTCTTTGGCTGGTTCTTTAGACTCGGCAGCTTCATTGCCTTCTTCCTTAGGAGCTTCAGCCTTGCTTTCTTCTTCAGCAGGTTTAGCTTCGCTTTCAGGTTCTGGCGTTTTCTCAGGGGCTTTTACTTTCTCAGTTTTGCCCTTGGGATTTTGCAAATGTCCTGACAAATCAGATTCTTTAATATTCAATTCTTCGCCGTTGGTTTCGACAGAATTGATTTCAACCTTGTTTAAAATAATGTCAGGTTGAATGCCTTCGGCTTGAATCGAACGCCCTGACGGGGTGAAATAACGTGCCGTGGTCAGTTTCAACGCGGCATTATTATTCATTGGCAGAATGGTTTGCACTGAACCTTTACCAAAAGTCTTGCTGCCCATAATGACCGCACGTTTGTGATCTTGTAATGCGCCCGCCACGATTTCAGAAGCTGAAGCAGAACCACCATTCACCAGCACCACCATCGGCGCGCCGTTTAACAAGTCACCCGATTTTGCTTTGAATTTCAGGTTAGAATCTTCAATACGCCCTTCGGTGTAGACGATTAAACCCTCATTTAAAAATGCGTCAGACACTGCCACCGCAGCATTTAACACGCCGCCGGGATTGTTGCGTAAATCCAGCACTAAGCCTTTAATCGCGCCGCTTTTGCTTTCTTTGCGCAGATGTTCAATCGCCTTGTCTAAATCATCGCCTGTGTGTGATTGGAAATTGCTGATACGCACATAGCCATAGCCCTCTTCAAGTAAACGATCTTTCACGCTTTTCACTTGAATAATATCGCGCACAATTTCAATTGTACGGGGCTTGTCTTGCCCTTCGCGCACGATAGTCAATTTAATTGAAGTACCGGGTTTGCCGCGCATTTTCTTGACGGCATCGTTCAGATTTAAGCCTTTCACAGGGGTGTCGTCGAGACGAATAATCATGTCGCCTGCTTGAATCCCTGCACGTTGGGCGGGGGTGTCATCAATCGGAGTCACAACTTTGATAAAGCCGTTGTCCATGCCGACTTCAATCCCCAAGCCGCCAAACTCACCCGTGGTGCCGACTTGTAAGTCTTGATAAGCATCGGGGGTTAAATAATTGGAATGAGGATCAAGTCCTGTCAACATGCCTTGAATAGCGTGTTCTAATAAGACTTTATCTTCAACATCCTCGACATAATCGGTTTTGATGCGCTGAAACACTTCGGTGAAGGTGCGTAATTCTTCAAAAGGAAGGGATTTGACAGCTTCAGCGTCATTGCGAGTTGCAAATACACTCGCATTTAAGGCGATAAAAGACCCTAATACTGAGCCTATCAGTAAAGAAGGAACATGACGAAACAAATTTTGCATCTAACTCTCCGTGCATTCGCACATCATTACTTAAACTATATTTCAACGCACATAAAAAATTTGCATTAGCATAGCAGATCATAAGCGTTTCTGCTGTATTTCTACTGCACTGCAACATCCGCAGTTTATTTTTATTTGAGTGTGGAAAATTTAAAAATACTTAAAAGTCCGTTGGCTACATTTTTAATGCAGACCATTCATTAACCGCCACCAATGGCGTGTACGATTTCTACTTTGTCGTTATCTGCCAAAAGATGTTCTGCAAAACTGCTACGCGGAATTAAGGTGAGATTCACTTCAATGGCAATCCGTCGATTTTGTAAATCTAACTGCTTGATTAAATCCTGAATACTGCACGGGGCTGTGATGATTTTTTCTTGTCCGTTGAGTAAAATTTGCATGTTTCATTTCCTTATTGAGAAAGTTTCTTAATTCTGAAAATGCCTAAATCCTGATTCTGCCAATCCTTAATGTTGCTTCCCTAAAACCTTAAATCAAACCTGCTAGGTTTTTAAAACCTAGCAAGTCTTTGGAATATTTATATTTTTTCTCCAAAACTCGGCTTGTTTAAGGCAATTGATACAACACTTGTTGATCCCCGTTCGGATAAGTAATCAAATAATCTGCTAAATTATCCTGATTCAAATCAGGCAATTCCTGAATTTCAGTTTTACCCGAAGCAGGCGGCGTGCCTTTCGAGACCGAGTAGCTAAAAATCCCATGATAGGTATTTTGTTGATTATTACTACTTTGGAACAAACGCGCCTCACCCGTGTTGTACAAAATACTTTGCTTATCCGTGGATAAATTATACAAAGCCGCAGGATCAGCTGCCGCAGGATAAATCAATTGTTGCCACTTGCCCCCACCATTAGGCGATATAAAAATAAAACGCAAAATTGACGCGCCCGCACTCAAGGGCGAAGCTTGGGTGAATAAACCCGTGTTTTCAGTGCTTGCGGTGGCAATCAAATCCGCTCGCGCCACATGATAATTATTAGGATCACTGGGCGAACTGATTCTAAGATTACCCGTCACCTGCATCGTCACCTCAGGAAAACCCCAGCTTTTCAAAATTTCCAAGAATGCCGCAGGGGCTTGCACCACAGGATAAGTATTAATTTGCCGCCCTGTGTTGGTAATAAAGCGAATATAGCCATCTTCCCGAACTTTCAGCCCCGATGTCAGTGATAAAGCCGCTTGTTTGCCCAAAATATGCTGCACTTGCATCGGCAACACCGCATAACGCAATTTATCGTTGTTCAAACTCAGCTCTAAAAAGCCCGTGTCTGCGCGTTGCGTCAACACAAAACCATGGTGACTTAAATCATATAAGCTATTGATTGCACCTAAAATACCTTCGCGAGCACTGTTCAATAAAATATCACCCGTCAAACGCACCGCATTTGCGCCCAGCACTGAAGTTTCATATTGTCCCAAGGCAACGGACAAATCACTGATTGAAGGAATTGTGCCATTGTCTTCAAAACGCACCCGTTCCAATAACAGCGCATTGGAACTAATAACCGAACCGCGTCCAATAGTCACATTGCTTAAATGTGTGCCTTCGCTGACGGTGACTTGACTGAGTAGCGCGTTTGAGCTGATAGGGTCAATGCGTTGCCCTAAAATCTCGCCTTTCAGCGTGCCACCTGTCAGGGTTGAACCCGCACGCAGGTTAATATTTTGTACAATGCCTTCATTGGTGGTTTTGCCCGCCAAAGTGCCGCCTTGCAAAGTACCCAAAGGCAATACATGGAAATCACTCAAAATGCTGCTGTCAGGATTGGTATAAGCGCAGTTCACGCTGTTACTTGAAGGCGCACAATTCGTTGCACTGGTATTGGTATTAATCAGGGTTAAAAGCAGTTCTTTATTGTCGCCCAGCACCAAATTATTGCTGACGGCGGTTAAGCGCAAACTCAGGGTTTTATCTCCCATAGCGTTTAAATTGTTAATCAAGGGCACGCTAAAACTCTTATCCAGCAGATCGCCATTTTCCCAATTCAACACCCCAGAAATTGCGCCGTAATCTGTGCCCGCAATCGCAGTGCCGTCCACACTGAAATAACTCACTGCCACCGCGCCTACACTGCTCCCTGAGCGCGACACCGTCAAAATCGCTTCGCGTTTACTGCTGTCGATGCTGTAACTGTTGGCAGAAAATTGCACGCTGGATGTGGTATTAGTTTCTTTAATCAATACCGTTGCTTGGGTATTTGCGCCCAGCGTGGTGTTGCCTGTGAACGTGCCGAGTTTGACGCTGAAAGTTTTATCGCCTTCAGACAAACCATTGTTATAAATCCCGACGTAAATTTTCCGTTCACCGCTATCGCCACTGACCCAGCGTAAATTGCCTTGGGCGGCTAAATAATCTTTGCCCGCCAAGCCTGTGCCGTCCACGGTGCTGTAATTCACGGTTAAATCGCCTACAGTACCCACGGTTCGAGTCACGGTTAAAGTGACTAAACCCTTATCTTTTCCAATGCTGTAGCTGGGTGAATCCAATTGCAACACGCTGGCAGTGGCAGGCGTGGGAGTTGGCGTGGTTGTCGTGCCGTTAAGAATTTGCACGGTGGTGCTGTTCAGCATGCCCAATTGCGCCCCAGCAGTGGGATTGGACAAACTCACGGTAAAGCTTTTATCTGAAGTTTGTTGTGCATCTTGCAAAATCGCGATGTTGAAAGTTTTGGCTTTGGTGTCGCCATCTGCCCAAGAAATGGTATTTTGCGTGCCCGTGTAATTTGTTCCTGAAACCGCTGTTCCATTGGCGGAGGTATAAGTCACGCTGACCACGCCTTGACTGCCACCAACCCGATTAATGCTGATGCTCACATAGCTTAGGCTTTTTGACACGCTGTAAGTGTTGCTGGCAAATTCCAAACGCCCTGCATTGGTGTTTGTTGCTGTGGAAACTGCGCCCAAAGTATCAATAATTTTCAAAGTTGCCGCACTGACTGCACCCAAATTCGCGCCGCCTGTGGGACTGCTTAAATTCAAAGTCACGGTTTTATCACCGCCTTGGGGCACGGCTGCAATTAAAGGTACATTAAAACTTTTGGCTTGAGTATCGCCGCTCGCCCAATTCAAAGTGCCATTGACATTGCTGTAATTAACGCCACTAACTGCGCTACCCGCCGTGGTGGCATAGGCAACACTGACCGCGCCTGAACTGCCACCCAAACGTTGTACTTGAATGCTGGCATTGCCGCTGTTGGCATTGGCTGAAAAATCGGCACTGCTGAATTGCACACTGCCTGCGCCTGTGCTGGGGCTGCGAGTAATGCTCACCGTGGCTTTGGGATTTGCACCCAAACTTGCGCCCGCGCTAACATTTGCCAAACTCACGCTAAAGTCAGCGGTGGCGGCTAAATTAGGGTCGCTATTGACCAACAAGGGAATTTCTATGGTTTTCGGCGCGTTTTCCCCATCTGCCCAATTTAAAGTATTGGTGCTGGTGGTGTAATCTTTGCCTGCGACCGCGCTGCCATCGGCGGTACTGTATTGCACGCTTAATGCGCCACTGCTGCTTGCGGCACGGGTGACGAGTAAAGTGACTTTGCCTTGTGCATCGGTTGCAGAATAGCTGGGGGTGGCAAATTGCACGCTGCTGGGATAGCTCGCAGAGGGCAATAAATCGAAGGTCGCGCTACAGCTTTTGTTTGTGTCTAATAAAACTTTGCCTGTGGCATTACAGTCTCCACTCCAGCCTGTGAAAATCGAGCCTGTGGCGGCGGTGGCAGTCAGAGTTAAAGCAGTGTTTGGGGTGTAAATTTCTAAGCAAACCCCACCGCAAAAAATGCCTGTGTTTAATAAACCCTGTGTCGCACTGATAATTCCTGTGCCCGTGCCTTTGTTGGAAACAGTTAAAATACTGCCTGCGGGGGGGGCGGTGCTGGTCGAGCCACCTGTCGAACCGCCCGTACTACCTCCCGTCGAACCGCCACTGCTGCCTGATCCACTAAAATTTGCGGTACAAGCTTTGTCCGCAGTCATGGTTAACGCAGCGGTCGCGGCTGTTCCTGAACAATCTCCGCTCCAACCTGTAAATGTAGAACCTGCGTCCGCAGTGGCGGTTAAAGTCGCTGCACCATCAGGCACAAAACTGGCAGTACAAATCGTGCCACAGTTTAAGCTGGGCCCTACGCCCGCAGTCGCAGTCACCCCGCCTGAACCTGTGCCTGTTTTAGTGACAGTGAGCACAGAATTACTGTCAATCTTGCGAATTCGATGATTGAGCGTGTCTGCAAACACCAAAATCTGATTGTGCAAACTCATCTGATTAGGATAATTCAAAGTGCTGAGACTGGCATCGCCATTGTCTCCTGCAAAACCCGCCGTGCCGTTGCCTGCAATCGTCACAATCGTATTTGCAGTGACATCGACTTTCCGAATGCGATGATTGCCCGTATCTGCAATAAACACGTTGCCTGTGGAAGGGGTGACGGCAATCCCTAAAGGATTATTAAATTGCACCGTTGTGGAATCTGCGGGCGCATTTTCACCACCAAAACCCAAAGTCCCATTACCTGTCAGTGTGCTAATCGTGCCTTGTTTCACTTTGCGAATCCGATGATTTAAAGTGTCTGCAATGTAAACAATGCCCGCGCTGTCAACGGCAACCGCTTGGGGCGCATTTAACAAGACCAAGCTAGAGGTGGCAGAAACATTGTCCACACCCACCCCAGAAGTGCCGCAATTTCCCGCAAAGGTGGTAATAATTCCGCTGCTGTCAATTTTACGCACGCAGTGATTTAAACTGTCTGTCACGTAGATATTATCTGAAGCATCAATGGCTAAACCCGAAGGCTGATATAACTGCACGACGCTGCTGTTCACAACACTGATATTTTCCCCAAAAAAGCCCGCCGTGCCATTGCCTGCAAAAGTGGTAATGTTGTTTGCCGTGTCGATTTTGCGAATGCGATGATTTTTGGTGTCGGAAATGTACAGATTGCCTTTGCTGTCTAAGGCGATGCCGCGTGGAGTATTGAATTGTACGGAAACGCTGCTGGCGGTGACATTTTCCCCCAGAAAAGCCGCCGTGCCATCGCCTGCCAAGGTGACAATATTGCCTTTGTCATCGACTTTACGCACCCTGTGGTTGAGCGTGTCTGCGATATATAAGATTGTGCCTGTGCTATCGCTGACCACAGCCCCTGGAGTATTTAATTTAACCCCTGAAGAGGCGGCGGCAAGATTTTCACCTGCAAAATCTTGTGTGCCACTGCCTGCTACGGTGTAAATCGTGGAAACTTTAGTGACAGCTTGGGAATGACTGACCAGCAGCAAGCCTCCCAAACCGATTAAACATTTTAAGAAAACCTGTTTACCCAACATGGTTCGACTCTCGTTGTGTGGGTGGGAACGAATAAAAGATGTAAGCTTTTGAATGATTGTAGCCTGTAGGGTGGACATCGCCCACTGAACTGCGCTCCTAAATCCCCTAAAGGGGACTTAAAAAACAAAGAAAATAATGTTTTTTAGTCTTTAGCCCCCTTTAGGGTGAGGGCTTCATCAAAGAGTTAAATGACTATATTAAATAATCGGTTAAAGCACACTTTAATGCTAACCTATTCTTATGCAAACACTTTGTTTGAGGGACTAGACGGACTTATCAACCCCAGAAGACCCTCAACGTTTAAACTCATTTTCATGATCCCCTCCGTCACTGAACTTAATCCTGCAAACCTCAGTAAGTTTAACCCGATATTCCGTAAAACACCCATCACTAACGCAGTAGGCTTTTTAGCGATTTGGCAGCTATCCTCTTTGAATATCACATCTTTTATCCAGTGTAAGTTGTTCTCTATTCGCCTATATCCTTGTATTCACTTAGCAAAACAATAGATTCATTATTATGATAACGAGGGTGGGTGTTTATGGGTGACGAATGCCTTTGCTCTGACGAGAATCGCTGAGCTTGGTTAAGTAGGGAATTAAACTATTCATGGCTTACCAAACTAATCAATTGGTTAAAAGATATTCCTATTTAACTGCTTATTATATCTCAGTTTTGTATCCTTTAATGAAGCCATCCCTGAAGAGGAGGGCTTCATCATTGACGTTATTTCATTTATAGAACATTAGGTTAAGCTACTTTCTACTTTTTCTTTTTTAGGTTATTCGAAACAATTTAGTGCGCTATTCACTTTTTCTTAAGAGTCGCATAAACTGCTGTATAGTTTATTTTTTCACGCTATATCAAATAGTTTAGGAGTTACACAGTTGAAACACTAATTCTTTTATTTACAATAAATTAGCATTGTGCACTGCATAACCATGTTTCCAGTAATATCAAATGGTTACCGATTCAACTGCGTAACTCCTATAATTACAAGACTGTAAAAATATAGCTCTATGTTTTTAAATAGAATAACCGTCAATGATGAAGCCCTCCCTGAAGGGGCTAAAGATAAAAATTAATACGCTTTTAAGTCCCCTTTAGGGGCTGCTTTAAGCAGTTAAAGCAGGTTGGGTTATCCTAAACTAACCCAATGAAAATAAAGGAGTTCAGTTAGATTGCCGTTGGCAGCTCAACCTACGAAGCTAATTTATTGATTATTTTAATATTCACACGCTTTACAGATAACTAATTGATACTTATAAGTATTTCCGTCAAACCCAAGGTTATTTCTAATAAAAACTAAGATCAACAAAGGACTTTCAGGATGAACAAAGAGACGTTAATTCCGCAGTTAATTTTACACGAAGGCATTCGTTTAACCGCTTATCTCGACACGATGGGGATTTTGACGATTGGGGTGGGGCGCAATGTCATCGCCAATCCCACCGAGGAAGAATTGGGGCGAGCCATCAGCAAAGTGGGAGATGCAATCACCCAAGAAGAAGCGATGCTTTTACTGGGCAATGATATTGACAGCGCGGTCGATGATTTAACCGATGAATTTGATGATTTTGATAAGTTATCAGAACCCCGCCAGCATGTGCTGATTGACATGTGTTTTAATATGGGCATTGGTATAGAAGGTAAATCGGGGCTATTAGCATTTCAAAATATGCTGGATGCAACGTTTAGCGATGATTATCCAAGAGCCGCTCAAGAAATGTTGAATTCCCGTTGGGCGAAACAAGTCGGGCGGCGTGCTACCTTATTATCTTTGATGATGGCGCAAAACTTGTCTTTTGAAGACGCACGTAAACAATTGGGATATTAGGTAGTTGATAGTGCTAAATAGGTAATGATATTTAGCATTTCACCCCCTTTGAAAAAGTGGGAAGGGGGAGGAGAGTCTCAAAGTCGCTTTAAAGAAAGCCCCCAACCCCCTAAAGGGGGCTAAACCTAAAAGATTTTGTCTTTAAAGTCCTCTTTAGGGGATTTAGTGGCTTCTTTAAGCCGTTTAAAAATACTTTGGGACTCTCCTCGGCAGAGGGATTTAAAAATCTCAAAAGTTGTGACGATCTTAAATCCACCTCATTCCCCATTTTTCAAAGGGGGAAGCTAAATCGATATTTAATCTTACTTATTTAACCTGAGTTTGGGATAAGGAAAAGTAGAAAATTGAGTCGTAGGGTGGAATAGCGTAGCGTATTCCACCAAGAAAGGTGATAACGCTAGGCATGACGCAGTTGAATCGATAAGAGCTTCATTGTACGGCAGAAGCTTGTAAAAT
>JBDKHS010000213.1:0-11454 GCA_039797505.1 Pseudomonadota bacterium
CGAAAGTAAAAATTAGCTCGTCAACTTTGTCAAAATGAAAACTAGAAAAATAGTGCTCAGTCGCAAAGTAGATGTAACCTAATGTTCTTAAATAGAATAACCGTCAATGATGAAGCCCTCCTCATCGTGCGGGCTTTCTTTGATTGCTTTAAAAAACATGCCTAAAAACGAGTTCTGCAAATTTACACGAGACCCCAAAAAGCCATGCCTCACTTCATCGCACAGATCACCTTATGGACAAGCTTAAGCTGTGCAAGCTTAGTGGCATGGGGTGAAACTGCACAAATATTGACAGAAACGAAGATACTGCAAGATTTAATCGATGCCGCCCCCGCAGGCAGTGTTTTAGAACTACCCGCCGCCCATTATCGTGGTAACTTGGTGATTAAAAAGCCCATCACCTTGCGCGGCAAAGCAGGCACTGTTTTTGACGGTGCAGGAGCAGGACATGTGGTCTTAATCACAGCCCCCCACGTCACTTTGCAAAATATTTTCATTGAAAATTCAGGCATTAATTTAACCACGATGGATGCTGGCATTTTCGTTGCCCAAGGCGCAAGCCATGTGAGCATTGAACAATGCAGCATTCGTAATGTGGCGTTTGGGATTTGGTTAGACAGCAGCCAAGATGCCAAAATTCTTAAAAATCAAATCACAGGTTATCCACACTTGCGTTCCCAAGATCGGGGCAATGGCATTCACCTGTTCAATGTCAATCATGCCGAAGTAGTTGCCAATCACGTTTGGGAAACCCGCGACGGGATTTACATCGACACCAGCACTAAAAGCAGTTTGCGCGATAACGAATTGCATGATTTGCGTTACGGCATTCATTACATGTTTACCCAAGAAAGCCAAGTGATTGGAAATTATACCCATCACACCCGCACGGGTTATGCTTTGATGCAATCGCAAAAGCTCACGGTACGCAATAATCGTTCAGATGCCGATCAAAATTATGGGATTTTATTAAATTACATCACCCACTCAGAAATTTCAGGCAACCGCATCACCAACGTGGAACGGGGACGCAGTCCGATGGGCAATGACAGCATGGTGCATGGCGCAGCGATTCAAGGCGCGGAAGGCAAAGCCTTATTTGTGTATAACGCCTTGTATAACCGCCTGACTGATAATTTACTGTCGGGCAGTGAAATTGGAATTCACCTCACCGCAGGTTCTGAGGAAAATCTTATGTATAACAATGCGTTTATTAATAATCAAACTCAGGTTAAATACGTCGCTACCCGCCCGCAAGAATGGTCAAAAGATAAGCGCGGCAATTATTGGAGTGATTATTTAGGCTGGGATCGCAATGCCGATGGGGTGGGTGATGTCGCCTACGAACCCAATGATGCGATTGATAAATTGTTGTGGCGTTATCCGAGCGCACGTTTATTAATGCACAGCCCTGCGGTGGAAATGTTGCGCTGGGTGCAACGGGAATTTCCCGTCTTGCGTCCCCAAGGCGTAAAAGACAGTTATCCCCTCATGCACGCCCCCGCGTGGTAGGGGAGTGTACAAATGAATCCTCCCGTACAGTTTGAAAATGTCAGCAAATCTTATGGAAAATTAGCCGCGTTGCGAGCACTCAGTTTTGAAATCGCGGCGGGCGAAGTGGTAGGCTTGTTTGGGCACAATGGCGCAGGCAAAACCACCACCATGAAATTAATTTTAGGTTTAATTTCTCCCGAACAAGGACAAGTGCGTTTATTCGGTGAAAATCCCTGCACTGGAAACTCAGGCGCGTTGCGGCAACGTTTGGGCTATTTACCTGAAAATGTTAGTTTTTACCCACAATTAACGGGGCGCGAAGTGTTGCATTATTTCGCCCGTTTGAAAGGCGTTGCGGTGCGCCGCGCCGATGATTTATTAGAACAAGTCGGCTTAGGTTTTGCCGTGAATCGGCGGGTGAAAACCTATTCCAAAGGCATGCGACAACGCTTAGGTTTAGCGCAAGCCTTGCTCGGTGAGCCGCAATTATTGTTGTTAGATGAACCCACCGTAGGACTCGATCCTGTGGGCACGCATGAGTTTTATAATACCCTCGACCAATTACGGCAACAGGGTTGCGGGGTGATTTTATGCTCTCATGTGTTACCCGGTGTGGAGCAGCACATTCAACGCGCCTTGATTTTAGGACAAGGGCAATTGTTGGCAATGGGCAGCTTGGAACAATTACGGCAACAAGCGAATTTACCTGTGCAAATGCAGGTGCAAGGTGCGTGGAATATTGAAACTTTGCAGCATTTACTGGCACATTTGCCGATAAAATTGCAACACATTGATCAGTATGCTTGCCGTTTAAGCGTCCCCCCACAAGCCAAACTGGAAGTGATGCAACACTTGCTGGCATTGCCTGAATTACAAGATTTAGAAACCCAAGCCCCTTCGCTAGAATCTTTATATTTACATTTTACCCGTCCCTTACTTACTTCGGAGACTGTTCGCCCATGAACGCAGTTTGGATAGTCGCGCTCAAAGAATTTCGGGATGGTTTACGGGATCGCTGGATTGTGGCAATTACCGTGATTTTCTGCCTGCTAGCCGTGGGTTTAGCGTATTTTGGGGCAGCGGCTTCAGGTGTAGTGGGCTTCACCTCCTTGCCAGCCACGATTATCAGTTTGGCAAGTTTGGGCGTGATTATTATTCCCTTAATTGCCTTATTGCTTGCCTATGATGCCGTGGTTGGGGAAGATGAAAATGGGACTTTATTGTTATTGCTCACGTATCCTTTAGCACGCGGACAATTATTGATCGGCAAATTTTTAGGGCACGGCGCAATTCTAGCCACCGCCACCTTGTTAGGTTTTGGTTCTGCTGCCGTGGTGATTGGTTTGGTTTCCGCACGCACTGAATGGCAAGCGGTGGCAATGGCATTTTCCCAATTTATTTTCTCAGCGATGTTATTGGGTTGGGTATTTGTGGCATTTGCGTATTTAATTAGCGTGTTCACCAGCGAAAAATCTCGCGCCGCAGGTTTGGCATTATTAACGTGGTTTGGCTTTGTGTTGGTGTTTGATTTATTGCTATTGGGAATTTTGGTGGTCACTGAAGGACAATTACACGCAGATATTTTGCCCTATTTGCTGCTGCTGAATCCTGCGGATGTGTTTCGTCTCACCAATCTGAATGGCGCAAATGCAGGCAATGCTTACGGCGGCATTTTATCAATCGGGCAGGACACAGGTTTTAGCGTGCTAACCTTGTTAGGCGTGCAATTGTTTTGGATTATTGTGCCCTTATTAATTGCGGTACAGGTGTTTAAACGACGTAAGGTTTGAAAACATTGCGTCCTAACTGCATTCTTGAATCCCTTGTGTTTTTTTAATTCGAGAGCGGCGAATAAATTCGCACCTAGACTGGGTTTATTCTTCTTCTCAAACTCTTATTTTTGAAATTCTTTTTCGTCGTACTCAGACTAATTACGTTGGATTCAAGACCTTCTAGGTTTTAAAAACCTAGAAGGTCTCATGCTTGATTTAAAGCGTATGATTCTTCATGTTATGCTTAATTTAATGGCAGTGTCCGATGAGAATCCCAAAGTATTTTTAACTCCCTTTAACTGCGCCCCTAAATCCCCTAAAGGGGACTTTAAAGACAAAAAATTTTATGTTTAGCCCCCTTTAGGGGGTTGGGGGCTTTCTTTAAAGCGACTTTGAGACTCTCCTCCCTCCTCCCCTTTCCTCAAAGAAAATCACGGCTAAGTTTCCGCCCGCTTAAAAATCCATCAAATCCCGCTTTATGATTTGCAGTGCATGACCTACACTTATACACCCCACATTATTCTTAATTCACACATTATTAAACATGCCCATGCAACTTGTCATTTTAGACCGCGACGGCGTTATTAATTACGACTCAGCGGAATTTATTAAATCTCCCGATGAATGGCATCCTATTCCAGGTAGCCTAGAAGCCATCGCCCGCCTCAACCAAGCAGGCTATCGTGTGGTCGTTATCACCAATCAATCGGGCGTATCACGCGGTTTATTCACCCTCGAAGAACTTCACCAAATTCACGGCAAAATGCACCAACAATTAGCCGAAGTCGGAGGCAATATTGAAGCGGTATTTTTCTGTCCACACAATCAAAAAGATGATTGCAACTGTCGCAAACCGCGTGCAGGCATGTTTCACGATGTTGCCAACCGTTTAGGCATGTCTTTGGCGGGCGTTCCCGCCATTGGCGATTCATTGCGCGATTTACAAGCCGCTCTCGCCTCAGGCGCACGCCCGATTCTGGTGCTCACAGGCAAAGGCAAGCGCACCTTAAATGATTTAGAAGGCTTTGGAGATGTCCCCGTTTATGAAGATTTAGCGGCGGTCGTTGATGTCATTTTAAATGGAAACCCGAAAGACTAAATGATTTACCTACGTTCAAGCATATTTTTCCTCGGCATGGTCTTAGCGACCCTCGTATTTACCCCGCTCGCGCTAATTTTAATTCCCTTTCCCTACCGCATCCGCTATGCCGTGGTCAGCCAATGGAGCAAAGTCGTATTGTGGTGGCTCGCACTCACCTGCAATTTGCGCTATGAAGTGCAAGGCATGGAACACGTGCCCGCCAACACCCCGTTAATCATTCTCAGCAAACACCAATCCGCTTGGGAAACTTTGGCGTTTCAGCAAATTTTCAAAGTGCCGCAACTCTGGGTTTTGAAACGGGAATTATTATGGATACCGTTTTTTGGTTGGGCACTGGCAACTTTAGAACCCATCGCGATTGACCGCAAACAAATTAGACAGGCCTTACTCGCTGTGGTTGAACAAGGCAAACAACGCTTAACCACAGGAAAATCTATAGTTATTTTTCCCGAAGGCACGCGCGTCGCGCCTGAAGAACGCGGACGTTATAATTTAGGCGGTGCACTATTGGCAGAAAAAACAGGCTTTCCCGTGATTCCTGTGGCACATAATGCAGGCTATTTCTGGGGGAAATCAGGCTTTTTGAAAAAAGCAGGGGTGGTACAAGTCAGAGTTGGGCAAGTGATTGACCCTAAAAACAAATCGGCGAAAGAAATTAATACCTTAGTCGAAACTTGGATTGAAAACACCATGCCCAGCTTAAAAATAGCAGACACCTCAGCATGAAAATCAGCGGCTTTACTTTTATTCGGAATGGCAGCACCTTGGGTTATCCGTATTTGGAAAGCCTGAACTCCTTGCTTAGCCTGTGTGATGAAGTGGTGGTGGCTGTTGGCGCGGGACAAGATGATACTTTAGAGCGTTTACAAGCCTTAAATAATCCGAAACTGCGTTTAATTCCCACAGTTTGGAATGAGGCGATGCAAGACCGTGGCTATGTTTATGCCCAGCAAAAAATGATTGCCCATTTCAATTGCACAGGCGATTGGGCGTTTTATTTGGAAGGCGACGAAGTGCTGCACGAGCACGATATTCCTTTGCTGCACGACACCTTAGAAAAATATTTACACGTCCCTGAAGTGGAAGCGATTGTCTTTGATTATCTGCATTTTTATGGCTCACCCAACACCCTTGCCGTCAGCCCAATGTGGTATCGACGCGCCCCCCGAATTATTCGCAACAGCATTCGCACGTATTCGCCCGACGGCTTGTTTTTCGTGGTGATGGATAAAAATAAACGTGGACGTTATCCCAAAGCTGCACTCGCAGGCGTGCCAATTTATCACTACGGACATGTGCGTAAAGTCTCGCAAATGCAGGATAAAATCCACCAAGTCAGCAAATATTGGGGACACACCTCACCCGAATTTTCCAGCTATGGCAATGTCGACCCGCAAGCAATTATTCGCTTTCGTGGGCAACATCCAAAAGTAATACAAACTTGGTTAGCCGAACATGCCGAACCGACTTTAGTTTTTAACCCACATTACCAATTAAACCGCCGTGAACGCCGTCACCGCTGGCTGATGCGTTTAGAACGTTGGTTTGGCTGGGAATTAAGCAAAAAACATTATCAATTGGTCAAACCATGAAAATGACAGAAAGCCTATTATGGGCGCAACGTAGCAGCACTTTACTGGCAGGATTTGCAATTCCCTTATCCACCGCCGCCACAAACTTGAGTTTACCGCTGGCAATTTTATTATTGCTAATTCGCACGCATTTAGCGGGCAATTGGCAAGGCATTTTCAATACCTGGCGCACTCATCCCATCGCAAAAACCAGTTTTATCTTGCTGGGTTGCTTAATTTTGGCGATGTTTTACAGTGCCGCCGATTGGAATGAAACAGTGTCCACGCTCTCAAAATACCGAGAGTTATTTTATTTACCCTGTTTCTTGCTGCTGTTTCAAGATGAATTCAGTAAACGCTGGGGCTTGATCGCATTTTTAGCGGCAATGGGTTTAACTTTACTGCTCTCGTATTTAGTCGCACTCAGCGGCTACCCGATTGACAAAGCCACCGCTGAAAGTCCTGCGGTATTTAAAAATTACATTACCCAAGGCATTTTATTGGCAATTGCGGCGTATGTGTTGGCAGTAGAAGCGATAAGCCAATCTGAAGGGCTGTTGTGGCGCAAAATTGCGGTGACCTTGGCCTTATTCAATGCGGGTTTCATGATTCAAGGGCGCACGGGTTATCTGATTATTATCTGTTTAATTTTGCTCTATGTTTTTCAATTTTGGCGGTGGCGCGGCTTAATTTTAGGTATTTTGGGCGTAAGTTTATTGAGCATGGCGGTGTATTTCAGCTCGGGCGTGGTGAAAACCCGAATTGACACCATCGGGCAAAATATTGAAGCCTATCATGGCGGCAATACGGGAACATCGGTGGGGTTGCGCTTAGAGTTTTACAAAAACAGCAGTTACTTAATCAGCCAACATCCTATTTTTGGCACAGGTACGGGCAGTTTTAGCACGGTTTATAAGCAATTAGCAGAAAAGACGGGCATTCACCCCACGACTAATCCTCATAATGAATTTTTGATGTTGGGGGTGCAGTTGGGCATCTTTGGAATTGGGCTATTTGCTTATTTATTATGGCAATTGTGGCAGTTCAGTTTCCGACTCAACTCATCGCATCAATGGATGGCGCAAGGAGTAGTGGTAATGATGTTTGTGGGCTGTTTGGTGAATTCTTTACTTTTAGATTTCACGGAAGGTCATGTTTTTGCGTATTTGGTGGGTTGGCTTTATGCCAATTTATCCCTGCCCACTTCGTCACCTGCTGCTTAACTCATGTTTGGAACACAACGCGCCCTGCAACAAGTGCCTCGTGTGGTGCGTTATGCGGTGTTGGTGTTTGTGGGCTTGCAATTGCTTTGGCAAACGGCACAGCATTCTCAGACAGAAAAATTGCAGGGTTTAAACCCACCCCCAAAAATCGAGCTGGTGCGGCTGATGAGTTTTGGGGACAGCGTTGCCGCTTCAAAACTATTAATGCTGTGGGTGCAGAGTTTTGATAATCAGGCGGGCAAAATTCTTTCTTATCAACAATTAAATTATTTTTCCTTGCAAGCATGGCTAGAGCGGATTTTAGAACTCGACCCGCGCAGTCAATATCCCTTGCTTGCTGCCAGTTATATTTACGCCAACGTCGCAGATGCTGTCAAAAAACGACAAATGTTGGAATTTGTTTACCAAGAATTTTTACGTGACCCTGCACAACGTTGGTCATGGCTGGCGCATGCGACAGTCACTGCAAAACACCGTTTGCACGATTTACCACTTGCCTTGAAATATGCCAAAGCATTAAACACGCATCCCAGCCCCGACATGCCGCATCATATTCGTGAAATGCAGGCGTTTATTCTCGAAGAAATGGGCGAGTTAGAACAGGCGCGTTTGCTGATTGGCGGTTTATTAATGCAGGGAAAAATCCATGACCCGCATGAAATTCGTTTTCTCAATGAGCGGTTGCAGGATTTAGAAAAACAGGCCTTGTTGCCTTAACTGGATTTGTCAGCATCAGGATTCGTCTTGGAATAAAGATTGTTAGAATCAGTAGTAGGGTGGAATAGCGTAGCGTATTCCACCCTGAAGCGTGATAGTTATCTCGCTTCAGCGTTGGAATGCCTACTTCGTCGCTCCAGCGGCGAGGATTTTACAAGCTTCTACCGTACAATGAGGGTTTTATCGATTCAACTGCGTCATGCCTAGATTTATCACGTTTCTTGGTGGAATACGCTATGCTATTCCACCCTACGACTACTAAATTTTCTAATCTTTCTTATCTCGAACTCAGGTTAAAACAGTGCAATTAGTTTTATTTTTGCGCTATAACTGTGCAAATTCAGAATATCTCACCTCTTAAACTCGCTTAATCCTCTGATTCTATTTATGTTACTAAATGGTGCAATTATTGCTCCCTAGTAGCCCGCTGTATCTTACACACGACTATTACAATAATTTCGAGACCACACACCTATGAAAATCACAAAAACGCACTTTTTTAGTGCTTTAGTAAGCCTATGGCTTGCCCCGAACTTGGGTTTTGCCGCAGAAACCCTCTTAAATCCTGCAAATACTGCATGGATGTTAACGGCAACTGCCTTAGTTTTATTTATGACCTTACCCGGCTTATCTTTATTTTATGCAGGTTTAGTACGCTCAAAAAACGTACTTTCTGTTTTGATGCAATGTGGTGCAATCACGGCAGTGGTCTCGGTTTTATGGATGATAGCCTTATATTCCTTGGCATTTACCCCAGGCAATGCAGTGATTGGCGATTTCAGCAAAATTTTCTTTGCAGGCATGACGAAAACCAGTTTAAACGGCAGCATTCCTGAAAGTGTATTTTCAATGTTTCAACTTACCTTTGCGATTATCACCCCCGCATTAATCGTGGGTGGTTTTGCAGAACGCATGAAATTTTCAGCCGCTTTTATTTTCAGTGCATTGTGGGTTATTTTGGTCTATACCCCCGTCACTCATTGGGTTTGGGGGGGGGGCTGGTTGCAAAACATGGGCTTATTAGATTTTGCAGGGGGCACTGTAGTACACATTACCGCAGGGACTGCGGCATTAGTTGCTGCTTTGGTGTTGGGGCAGCGACGCGGTTTTCCTGAAACCCCCTTAATGCCTCACAATTTAACCATGACCGTAACAGGCGCGGGGATGTTGTGGGTGGGTTGGTATGGATTCAACGGAGGTAGCGCGTTGGCAGCCAATGGTGATGCGGGCATGGCGATTTTAGTCACGCATATTTCAGCCGCCACCGCCGCTTTGGTGTGGATGGGGTTGGAATGGGTGAAATATGGTAAACCCAGCGTTTTAGGGATTGTCACGGGTATGGTGGCAGGGCTTGGCACTGTCACTGGGGCTTCAGGTTATATCAGTCCTGCGGGTGGTTTTGTCATTGGTTTATTGGCAGGTTTTACCTGTTTTTATGCCACCAATTTCATCAAGCGCGGGTTGAAAATTGACGATTCTTTAGATGTTTTCCCTGTGCACGGCGTGGGCGGGATTATTGGCACGTTGTTGGCGGGAATTTTTGCTTCTCCAAATATCGGTATTTTCAGCGGTTATGGATTTGGCGCGGGCATTGAAAGCATCGGCATGCAATTGGGTGTGCAAGCAATTGGGGTGCTGGCGACTTTTGTGTATACCGCAATACTGACTTGGGGAATTTTAAAGCTGGTTGATTTTATGGTGGGGCTGCGCGTCACCCACGAAGAAGAAATGCAAGGCTTGGATATTACCCAGCATGAAGAACGCGGCTATGATTATTTGTAATTAAGCTGCTATTTGTCGGAATCAGGATTGACTGCTTTGTTTAGCATGGCTTAATCCCTTCTCTGAATTTTGATTCCGACAGTTTTCGCACTATTAGAAAATGACTATCTTGCTGAAATATTTGCTTTATCGTACTAATTTCATAATCGCCTGTGCCGCCTGCTCACTGGCATTTTTGCGCAATTCTAGGTGTAACGCCAGAAAACGTGCTTGCAAAGCTTGAACTTCTTCAGGACGCTGCAACCAATTCAATACCGATGCTCCCAAGTTTTCAGGGGTCACTGCCTGTTGTATAAATTCAGGAACTAGGGCTTGTCTTGCCAATAAGTTAGGCAAAGCAAAATGCGGAATTTTAATTAAAGGCTTGGCAATCCAATAGGTTAATTGTGCGACTCGGTACGCAACCACCATAGGACGCTTTAATAACATTGCTTCTAAAGTTGCCGTGCCCGATGCCATCAGCACCACATCAGCGGCAGTCATCACTTCACGAGATTTGCCATCGACTAAAATTATTGGTAAATCGGGGGCAAATTCCGCAATACACTGCTCAATCAGGGGGCGTAACTTTGCCTGAGCCACGGGCAAAATAAATTGCAAATGCGCTTGTTTAGCATGTAACCATTGCGCGGCTTGTAAAAAAACTTGGGTGAGTTGCTTCACTTCCATTTGCCGACTGCCGGGTAATAACGCCACCCATTGCCCAGCTTCCGCAATTCCCAAACCGCGCCGCGCCACCAAGGCATCATTTTCTAAGGGAATTTCATCTGCCAAAGGATGCCCGACAAAATGCACAGGAATTTTTTGTTGTTGGTAATATTCAGCTTCAAAGGGAAACAAGGTCAGCATTAAATCGCAACTTTTGGCGATGCGTTTCACCCGATATTGTCGCCACGCCCACACCGAGGGACTGACGTAATGCACGCTGGGGATATTCGCTTGTTTTAACAGGCGTTCCAAAGGCAAATTAAAATCTGGCGCATCAATGCCAATAAACACATCAGGCGGTTTTGCGAGGAAATAGCTGTGTAATTGATTGAAACAGCGTTTTATTTCCCAATAATGCGCCAACACTTCAGCCAAGCCCATGACTGACAAGGTTTCTAAGGGAAATTGACTGTGCAAACCCGCCGCGACCATATTCGGGCCGCCAATGCCTGTGCTGTAAAAATTTGTAGGATTTTGCTGTTGCAGAGCTTTCAATAGACCTACACCGAGTAAGTCCCCTGAAAGCTCCCCTGCGACCATGCCAAGTTGCATGAGATAAGCTTAACGCACGATGCCGCGTTTAGAATTTTTGAGAAACTCAACCATCAAACCCACTTCGGGGAATTCTGCGATTTTTTCGCTCAGAATTTCGATGGCTTGTTCCGTGGTGTGATTACTGCGATAAATGGTTTTATACGCATTATGCAAGGCTTGAATAGTTTCAGTGCTGAAACCGTGACGTTTCAAACCTTCTTTATTCAAACCGTAAGCCTCAGCACGATTGCCCCACACGGTGACAAAAGGCGGTACATCTTTAAAAATCAACGAGCTTGCCCCTGAAAAACTGTATTTTCCCATCGAGCAAAATTGATGCACTAAGCTGAAGCCACCTAAAATCACATAATCATCAATGGTGACATGTCCCGCAAGCGAGGCCCCATTTGCAAAAATCGTGTGATTGCCAACGATGCAGTCATGGGCAAAATGGGTATACGCCATGATCCAATTATCGTTACCGATGCGGGTGATACCGCCGCCTTGAACCGTGCCTCGATTCATGGTGCAGTATTCACGGATTTCATTGC
>JBDKHS010000214.1:0-3077 GCA_039797505.1 Pseudomonadota bacterium
TTCCTGTCACACGGGCTATGCCGCGCAGGGGTAATTTCTCTTTTAACAACTTATCTATCTGCGCCCATGTTTCTTGGCTTAGGTATTTTTTGGTAGGATGTTCTACAAAACGGCGACCGCATTCACGACATTTGTAGTTTTGTGTGCCTGAACGGGTTTTTCCATATTTTACGACGTGCAGTGCTTTACAGTTTGGGCAAGTTAGCATCTTAGCTTCTCTTCTATAATTGGCAGTTTTCTTAGTTTAATACCACTGCCTCTTTTGCACTACCCAAGCTTTTACGGGTAGTCGTCAGAAAACCAGTAAATTTAATGCATTCCCTATTTCTTTAGAAACTTACCACAAAATTCAACAGACTATTTCTCAAACAGATACTTTACAAATAAAACCGCCTGAATATTTCTTTGAACAAGAAATTATTATGAAACATAAGCATTTATCTTTTCAAGAGCCTGACAAAATAGCTGACGCGCTTAGTTTGATTTGGGAAGAAAAACAAAAATGGCAGAAGATAGCTCTACCATTTAATAAATCTGATGATGTTTTAAAGAAAACTCTAAAACTTATTGTCCAGAGACGAAATCAAATTGTTCACGAAGCAGATATTAATTTGCAAACTAATCGACGTAATGAGATAGAGGCAACAGACGTACAAGAATCTGTAGAGTTCATTTCTACATTGGACGAAAGTATTTTTAATGCGGTTAAATTGCCTTAATTTAGAAAGCAACTCCTGCGTGTAAACTCCATCCTAGACAATAAATCCTACTCCCCATCCCGCTTCGTCCGAACCCACGCCGCATCCTTCTTAGAAGCCTTCAGCAAACGCGGCAACAAACGCAATTTCCACAGCACATAAAACGGCACACTGCACAGCGTCAACACATCTTTCAACGTGCCCCCGCCCACCCACAACGCCACTGCCACATGCCACAACACAATACTTAAGCCGAGGCTGGCGTAAATTGGCGCAAGCGGCAACAACAGCCCCAACACCAACACATGCGCCGCCAAGGGCAACAATAATAAATCTAACAAAGGCTCGAATAAGCGCGTATGTCCTTGATTAATATCTGCCAATAATTTTGGCGCAAATTCTCGAACCATCCGCAAGCGTCCGCCTTCCCAACGCGCCCGCTGTGAATCTGCACCCTGCTGATTGACAGGCATATCCGCACGCACCGTACTGCTGTCCACAAACTGCACCCGAAAACCCGCTTTCACCAGCATCAAGTGATATTCCAAATCCTCCACCACCGAACGCGCCGTGTACGGAATTTGTTTTAACAGCCGCGCGCTCAGCCCGAAACCATTACCCGAAATCCCCACCGACCAGCCCCAATATTCACGCCCACGCGGACGCAAAGTATTAAACGCCATCAACGCGACATGCAACAAACGCGTGCGTACCGTGGCTTCAGGATTATTCACCCCATAACGACATTGCACTGCATCCGCGCCTGCCACAAATTTTTCCGCACAAGCGATTAAAAAATACGGCTCAACCACGGTATCGGCATCAATCACCAGCAGCGCATCAAATTCATTCTGCAACTGTGAAAACGCAAAATCCAAGGCATAACCCTTGCCGCGCAATTCCGCATTCTCACGCACGAACACCTCCGCGCCCGCCAAACGCGCTTGGGCGGCGGTGTCGTCGCTGCAATTATCTGCGATGACGTAAACTGCAAATTTTCCCTGAGGTTTGGCGCAGGCTAAAACGCTGTGTACGCTGTTGGCAATATTGGAAGCTTCATTGTGGGCGGGAATCACCACGGCTAAATTTAAGCTAGGATTAACAATAGCTTCGCGGCGTGTGGGAAACATCGCGCCAAAAGTTAATAAGGTTAATTCTATCGTGCCCGCTAAAGTTAAGAGCACGCCGACAATTGCCAGTAAATTTAAAATAAGGGTAAAAATCATGCAGTTTTCTCCAGAGCGGCAAGTCTGCGTTCAAAAATCTGGGCAAGATTGGCAACATTATTTTTTAAATCATACTGTTCTAGTACTTTTTCACGTCCCAATTTTCCCATGTTTTCCCGCAAGCTCGCATCGTCTAATAATTTCGCCAAAGCTTCCGTTAAACCCGCGACATCTGAGGCGGCAACCAACACGCCTTCGCCCGCGCCAATTAATTCGGGAATCCCTGTAATTTGCGTAGTGACGCAAGGAATTTGCATAATCATCGCTTCCATCAACACCACGGGCAAACCTTCGGCAAAACTCGCCAGCGCGAAAATATCGGCTTTGGCATACAGGGCTAAAATGCGCTCGTGATTGACCGCGCCTTCAAAAATCACCTGTTGCGCTAAATTTTGTGCGTTCACGGTTTGCTGCAATAAAGCACGACTCGGACCATCGCCGACAAAACGCAGGCGCACTTTATAACCCTGTTGCAGCAGATTTTGCACCGCTTGCAATAAGATAAATTGTCCTTTGACGGGCACGAGTCGCCCCACACAAATGATTTCTAAAATTTCCGCAGCGGGCGCGGCAGTGCGTGGAATGAAGGTGCTCGCGTCTACGCCCAAACGGCTGACTTCGAATTTTTCCCAGTGACTGGGTTCGGACAAAATCATCAATTGGCTGCGTGCATAATGGCTGATGCAGCAGATGAAATCGGCGGCGCGGATTTTCTCAGCCAAATAATAGGCTTTCACGTTGTAGAATTCGTCGGGGCCGTGAATGGTTAGTGAATGCGTGATGGGGAAAATCTGCTTGGCAAATAAACCCACAGTCGCGACTTCTGTCCCAAAATGCACATGTAAATGTTTAAGCTGCTGTTGCTGCATCCAATGCCCCAACATCACCGCTTCCACAAAGTAGAAAAAGTTATACAGCAATTTGCTGATGTCCAATTTCCCCAAACGCAAGGCATAGCTCAGCCCGCGTAAATAGGCTTTTGGCTGGCTGAATAAAATCGCGGTGTGCGCCCGCAACGCACCCCACAACCCTGCAGGTTTAATATAAAACGTGGTCGCGGCTTGTTGTTGTTCTAATTGGGTTAATTCGGAATGCGGACGGTCGGGCGCATTGATGGACGCGGCACGAATTTCTACGCCCAATTGTTGCAAGG